>JBLNAE010000239.1:0-8821 GCA_050259195.1 Ignavibacteriales bacterium | reverse complement strand
TTGTGATGGCTCAAACCTCGGCTGACGAAATATTCTCAGTTCTCAATTTTGCTCGAAGCACCTCATAAGGGGTCTTCCCGCCCAAGGAACCATGGGGTCTGTGCATGTTGTAGTATTTTTCCCATTCAACCAACCTCCTATTTAAATCTATATCATCAGTATACGTAAGAAGCTGATAAAATTCCCTCTCATCAGTGCCATGAGAACGCTCTACTTTTCCATTTAGCCTCAGAGTTCTTGGCTTTATATACACATGCTCTATCCCAAGATCATGCAGATGCCAGTGAAACTTAGCCTGAAATTCATGATCATTATCAGTCCTTACTGTATGAACACGAAATGGAACCCTGGACATTACATGGTCTATAAAATCAATGGCATTGTTCTGTGTATGCTTATTATAAACCCTAAGGACTCTTATTCTAGTAGAATCATCTATAGCTGTATACTGAAAACGCTTAATTTTCTCTCCAGTTGGCTTCTTAAAATTCAAGAACTTCACATCAACCTGTATATGATGCCCTGGAACCTGCTTCTCATAACGATGCGTCAGTACTGTTCTTTTCTTTGTATTTTTGGGTAAACGATTTAAACCATTTCTCTTTAACACACAATACACACCACTGGAAGATACTTTTATCCTGTGATATCGCTCAAGGAACCATGATATCCTCAGTTGCCCTAAGTGGTAGGTCTTACGCAGATATATGATTTTCTCTGCAATTTGAGCTGGTATTCTCAGAGTAGGGTTTTCAGGACAAGGCTTGCTGTTTATTAATCCAGGTTCTCCGTATTTCTCATAAGCCCTTTTCCACTGGTAGTACGTTTCTCTAGAGATTCCAAAATAACGGCATGCTCTTGAGATGTTGCCAATATCCTGAGCATATTTCATAACACGGAGCTTCCTGTTAATATCCTGCGGTGCTTTAGTCATATCACGACCTCCTCTTTCCTTCAATTCTACTATACTTTGTCAACCGAGGTCGTGAGATTCATAAGTCACTAATCCTGTAATATTCCTCCCAATATTCAACCTTATCTGCAGGCTTGTCTCTAAATTCTGGCTTGCGAAAATCTCTGTCACTAACGATACCTACAAGTTTTCCCTTATCCATTACAAGAAGTTGTTTAAATCCCTTCGCTTGTAAAATCCAGAAGGCTGTTTGGACTCCGGTATCGGAAGGTACAACTGTTGGCTTTTTGGTCATATACACCTTCACAGGTTCAGTTGGGTTGTAGAGCCGTATACCACTCCTCCTCCCCGGCTTATCCGCTTTCTTCCGAGTTAATTTTTTTATCATTGTCATCTATCCAACCTTTCTTTTATTTTGCACATCTTCAGCTGTATTAAGTCCCGTAATGTAATTTATCTCACTATTATGCATAAAGTTGATTGTATTACAAATAAAGACTATTTATCAAGAAATTTTTTCCTCTACTACTATATATTTCCATAGAAAGAAAAACTTTTTTGACACCATCTGTATCCTAAGTAGCCTCTGTTAAGAATAGGATAGGCTATTTCGTCTTATAAAGTGGATATTCAACAAAGACTCCCGACTCGAATCCTCTCTGGCTCTTATCCACCAGGTACAAACTTTGTCTACGATGGTGAAGGAGTGGAGAAATATCATTTCATGCAGACATCAACAATCTCAACAACCCTTTTATTTACTTCACTAACAAGCTCAAACTCAATGGTATAATTGCGGCCATAATACTCTGGTATTATAACCTTTGTGTTTATGTTGATCATCATAGCTTGCCAAGAAACTGACTTCCGGAGTTATGGTAAGGAAACAACAATTGCTCACCCCTGGCTCTTTTGAAGCTGTCGCGTCCATGTGACTAAATTCTGGAGAAGTTGTTGGATCAGATCTTTTGCCTTCTGGTCAATCAGGTTTCCAGCAGCATCGAATTTTTCCCCTGCATTCGCAATCATAACCTCTGGCTGGTTCAATGGATACATATTCAGAAAGACAAACACCTGACGCAAATGATACTGGGCACGCGCAGAACCGAGCATGCCAATTGAGGCTCCCATAACCGCCACTGACTTGTCGTTCCATGCGTTGTCCCCATAGGGTCTAGATGCCCAGTCAATGGCGTTCTTCAGCACCCCTGGTATGGAGTAATTATATTCAGGCGTCACAAATAGAATGGCATCCGCTGCGCGAACGCGAGCTTTTAACTCAACAACCTTAGCCGGGGGATGCTGTTCGTCGTCCTGGTTAAAACCCGGTATACCGTCAAGCTCAAAGATTTCGAGTCTCATGTCATCAGGGGCCAAAAGCTGGGCCGCCCGTAATGTCGCCCGATTATAGGAAGCGCGGCGAAGGCTGCCAGCAATCCCAAGAACGTTCACCGGCCCACTCTTTCCTGATTCATTCATTGTTGCCTCCTTCAAATTCTGCTTTGTCACTATAAAGCCGTTTTATGCACGAATCTTTGCTTTAACCATTGTCATACCAAGAATAATTCCTTTCAAGCAAAACTTTCTCTCAAACTGCTCATTTCCCATGAAAAGAAAACTTCTTATCTCTATCTATACTACTATTATTTATCATAAGGATAGGTTTTGTAGCATCAAACTAGCAATATGAAGCTATCTAAGACTGTACAGACCACAACAATATCCTCAATCGATGTAGTGTAAGTTCAGAAACATTGCAGATTTCAAGCCAAACCAGGGTTCGAAAATCGTCCAGTAAGCTCCAATATCGAGCATATGTGGTAAACGAAACCAAAGAATACGCTGTAGTAATTAGTGACTCTTGAAATTTTTCAAGCACTCTCATAACCAATCTATAAAACTCCATATTTACTTTTTGCAAGGGTATTTACTGTCTCTGCCACTTCTTTTGAGACCTTGAAAGTCAAAATAGGCATCTCCAACTTCCGTAAAAAGCCTCTTTAAGATAGGTATACCGGGGGGTATAATCCAAAATCTCAATACAAAGAAGGCAAAACATCAAATTTGAAAAATTAAGGGCTTTAAAATAACTCTCAGGATTTTGTTGATGGGTATCTCTTGTCTTGATATGGTTCAAACCTATAGCCTTCAATTTCTCATTTTCATTACATAAGACAACCTGTATTCAATCTTAAGAGGGGGGCACTCTTATTTGTACTCCTTTCAGCATATTTGCCTTACCGGTACGCTTCCTTCCGATGATGAAGGGAATGAGGAATTACATCTCGCCTTAGCGAATACGAAACTGTTCCTCTCCGGGCGCGAGACCCTTGAATTGCCTGATGATGTGGTAGGACTAGGTGCGATTCGATGGATCAAATAGACTGCGCCGTGCTGTATGAACGTAATCAGCGGTGGATTCCAGTTATCAAACTTCTTCACTAAGAAGAGTAGAATAGAGGGTATAATAAATACAACCATGCGCAAGCGGATAATCAATCAGCACCCTCAAGATATTTCACCCGCTGGTCAAGGCTGGTTAGACCTGGAGCATCTGGCACAGGTCGAATTCACGTCTGAGGACGCAGCTCATCCCGTAGAGTCGGCGTTGACACCCGGCACAGGATCGGGCTGGAGGGCAGCACAAGCCGGGGAACAGACGATCCGTCTCCTCTTTGACGAACCCCAGAGGATCAGGCGTATTCATATACTGTTTCATGAGGATCAACAGGAACGCACACAGGAGTTCGTGCTGAGGTGGTCGCCAGATAGAGGTCAATCTTACAGGGAAATCGTGCGTCAGCAGTATACATTCAGCCCGCCGGTCACGACCCGCGAATATGAAGATTATACTGTCAATCTTGAAGGGGTGACGGTATTTGAATTGAGAATTATTCCAGACATAAGAGGGGTAGGTGCGCTTGCATCCCTCACAAAGTTACGCCTCGCATAATCTCTAGGCAGTGGCCAGACTCGATTGCACGAGGCGTAGCCTAATGAAAAACGGCTTTTTCTGGGTAACTAGAGGGTGACTCCAGTGGCAATCCGAATCGTTCAGCTTGGAAGTCCGCGAGAGACAGATGAAGGGCTGCGCATCGGGACCGTACGGCGTCCGCCTAGGGGAGTTCCAAAACGGCTGCACGCGAAGCATGACTGGTATGACGTATGGTTGGCGGAGCTGGCGCCGAGTGCTGAGCTCTTAAGGGAGGCTCGATCGGAACAGGATGACGGGGAGAGTTTTCGTAGATTCGCTAAACGCTACCGTGCTGAGATGAAGGGGTCCGAGAACAGCCGGTTGATCGATCTGCTTGCCGCGTTGTCTCACCACGCAAACTTCTCGGTGAGTTGCTACTGCGAGCGGGAGAAGCGTTGTCACAGGTCTATTTTGCGTGAGCTTCTGTTGGAACGCGGTGCCAAGGTAGTCTGAGTGCCACTAGGTAACGTAATGGTCAATCTACTCCGTAACTTGATGGATGGTCTGTTCGGCATCAAACAATACCGGTCACCGATGCAAACGATAGAAGACATAAGGCGCGACAGTCACCCACATGAGAAGCAAGACCCACAAGCGACCAGCAAAGATATTGTAGTCCTGAATCAGCCTACTCTATGAGTGCCCCGCGGCATAATGCCCGAAGAGAAACTCGAAGCACACCGTCATGGCAAGCCAGATTAACCCCACTACAAGAGCCTGCCTTCCCGACTCAAGAGGCCAGAGGCGGCTTACCATCCAGATATAGACTCCGAAGGGAACCACCCCGGTGAGAGTGGATATTTGATGAGTACGCAACTCGCCAATGTATTTTCCATACCATGTATCCCGAAGCGCTCCATTGAGTATGGCGATCAGAACCATCGGAAACCATGCAAGAATGTACCTCAGAATCATGGTTTTCATCCTCCGGTCTATAGGTAATCACACGGGGTCTCTTTCACTAGCCTTTGGGAATCTGAATGCTTCTCATCTTATTAACTTATTGAGGAACCCGGTCACCTCTGACCATACATCCTTCTGGTGTCCTACCCACAAGTGACCGCCGGTTGTATATCCAACGAAACGGGCACCAGGTATATGTTCCGCGGCATAGCGCGCGCTCTTAAAGGTCCCGAACAGGTCATTCTCGGTGCTTATGACAAGCGTTGGAACGGCGAATCGCTCCAGTTCATACCGTGGAATTGAGGCGGCGATGGCAGCGTCGTTCCGCAACCCCTTCTTACGTAGGCTAATGGGCAGGATGTTGCGCATCACTTGGAGGACACGCGCCCTCTCATCCGGGCTCGCATTTCTGAAGTCAGTGGGTGAGGTGGCTAGAATCGTCTTGATTATGATGTCGGGCACAACCTTCGTGGCAGCCCAGAAAACAAAGTCGGATCCCAGTGTTGCACCGATTACAAACTGCGTAAGGGCTGAGGGTTGCCTTTGTACCTCACCCGCCGGGTGTGGCGCGAATACCAGGGGGACGAGGAGAACCATAGCCGAGCACCGCTCAGGGTGATGAAGACACAACTGCATTGCTGACGGCGCGCCCGCCGAGCCGCCCAGAACGGTAACCCTTCGCAGATTCAATGCATCGAGCAGGCAGGCGTGCGCGTCGGCTTGAGCCATTGGCGATGCGTCGGAGGGGAGAGGTGTGCGGAGATAGCCGAATCTAGACATGGCTATCACCTGGAATCCGCTGTCGATCAAAGGCCGTCCAAACTCAAGTCCTTGGTCGAATCCACCGCCTGCGCCATGAACTACAAGAACAGGAGGCCCCTGTCCCGCAACAGCGTATTCAATAGGACCGCAAGCGGTGTTGATAACGTCACTACCGGACGAGGCGCGGGCTCGTGCCGCAGCGATATCTTGCCGATAATCGTAATATGTGAGGGCAATCAATCCAGCCAGGAGGGCACCGATGATAATAGTGATTACCCAATACATTCTGTTGCCTCTCATGCCCGATTCCGATTCCATACTGGAGACCTATGGTGCTTGGTGCTTAGAAATTCTTTACTTCGTATCCACAGGTTCCTGTTTCTTGGATCCTTTACCTATTATAAATCCAAGGAAAAGCCCCGCAATCAAGGCTCCAGCCAATTTCCTTTTGTCACCAAAGGGAATGAACCGGGTATCTTTTTGTGTTATCTCTACCACACCCACAGGACTGGCTACAACTCCTCCTCCAACTCCTTCTCCTGTTCTTTCCATTTCTTTTTCTTCACCTGTCCCTTTCTTCTTGATACCCTCGCCCCCACCAAAGCCATAAGTAACTCTGGCAACAGGAATAACCGTCTTACCGTCCACAACGATAGGCTCTCCGTAAATGGTTTTGACGCTTGCGCTGCTGTGCAGACGATCCATCACAGATTGAAAGAATTGCTCGATGCTCATGATTCCTCCTTAATTCTCACTGCTTATACCTTACATTCAATAGGAGCTCAGACACTTCTCCACCCCTCCTAATAGTAACCTAAGATCCCTCCTCCGGCCTCCCTTTTCCTATGATAAGATTTAACACGTTCTTGGTGAATTTATCAGATATACTTTCCAGAGACATAATACCACCTTCCGCTAGAAAATCCTTGATGAAAAAGTCTTTATACCTAATGGTGGGGTAGAATATAATCAGAACACTTATAAAAAGTGTATTTCGTTCCAGGGGGCGCCTCATGGCAACAAAAGAATATTCCTAGACAGTATTTTCCGAACCTGCCCAGGAAGGAGGCTATATTGTAACTGTCCCTGCACTCCCGGGGCTTGTCAGCGAGGGTGATACTCTAGAGAAAGCAAAAGAGATGGCGCGTGATGCTATCCGATCCTATTTAGAGAGTCTTATGAATGACGGTGAGCCGCTCCCACGGAAAGAGGAAACTATGAGGTAAAAATCCAGGTTGCAAAAGTTAACTGATGCAAGAGGCCCCAAAATATCTATTTTTAATTTTACGCATATCCTTTGACATAACCGCCTATTGGACTATAATGGAAGAAGGTGATTTTTAATGGCTCATACATCTATGGAAATCGATCTTACAATGCAGCTTTGGAAAGAGGGGGACATGTATGTCTCTTATTCCCCTGAACTTGATATTTCAAGCTGCGGGAGAACCTCTCAGGAAGCAAAAAAGAACCTCCGCGAAGCGGTAGAGGCATTTTTAGAAGAATCTGATCATATGGGAACTCTTCAAGAACTTCTTGAAGAGTCGGGGTTCATAAAAGATGAAACTGGATGGAAGCGACCTCAGATAATAACCACAGAAAAGGTACGATTTGCCTTTTCCTCCCGATAATTCTTAATGCCCAAAAATACTCCGATCTCTTATAAGAAGCTTGTAAAGGTATTTGAATTTGAAGGTCTTACGTTCTCACGCCAAAAAGGTGATCACCTCGTTTATATCAAGCCGGGTATCTCACGACCACTCGTAATACCAATGTACGACCAGATACCTGTTTTCGTTATTAAGAACCTTCTGCGAGTGGCAAAAATGAGCCGAGAAAGGTATTTTGAGTTACTGAGTAGAATATAAAAATGGTTAATCATAAAATCTCAAATCTTATCGCAGTCTTCCATAAAGTTTTTGGGAAGATGTAAATAGGAAACTCACTTCGAGAAAATTGATGGTTTAAAATGGTATTCAGAATAGGAATTAGAAATAACCTGGAATGAAAATGAGCGGTTGAGAGAAAACTTGTTATAACGGTAAATTATTTTCTGTGATATAATTGTCACTCTAAAAATCTACATATACTGCGGAGGAGGAGAGATGGCCAAAGCAAAGAAAATAAAACAACTAATCTTTACCATGCCAAACAAGGCTGGACTCCTTTCGGAGGTTTCCGCTGCCCTTGCTGTTGCAAAACTCAATATTAACTCCATATGTGGATACGAAATGGAGAATAAAGGGTATTTCATGTTAACCACAGACAGCAATGCAAGGGCCAGGAAGGCACTTGATAAGTTAGGGGTTGAAGCCAAGGAAGAGGACGTGGTTGCGGTAGAGATGCCAAACAAGGCAGGGGAGTTACAAAAGGTATCGAAGAAGATCGCTGATGCAGGGATCAATATCAGCTATGCATACGGAACAACAGTAACTGGCAAGTCATCAACCTGTGTATTTAAGACATCGGATGATGCAAAGGCAATCAAAGTAATTAACAAGTAAAACCCCTGGCATAGAGCTTACAATATATAAACTTTGAACGAATTGCTATGCTATAAATATACAACCCAATTTTGTTTCGATTTTCCATAAAGATTTCGAGAGAAAGGCTTTTTCCTGTGAAGGGTAGAGTAACCGCAGTAAAAGGATTAAATACTACTCCTTTTATAAGTCTCAACTAAATTGTGGTAAGTTAGTTAGGAAGGGGAGGAAGTTGGTTGAAGGCTTCAAAAGGATGTATATACAAATAGGTCAAGCTCCAGATTATATTTCAGATCCTAAATGGATAATTCCTCGCAAGGCCTTTGTACCAGCCTATATCCGTACATATGAAACAGACAAACGAATACTGGGAAAGAAGATAGAGCACGCTCTGCAGGTACTTAATAGGTGTGAGGTCTGCCCACGCAACTGTCATGTTAATCGACTTGAGAATAAGACCGCTGTATGTAGAACTGGCCGTTATGCCTATGTTGCAAGTGCATTTCCACACCTTGGCGAGGAGGATTGCCTAAGAGGATGGCGTGGGTCTGGAACAATCTTCTTCTCTTTTTGCAATCTAAAATGCGTCTTTTGTCAAAACTTTGATATATCTTGGGAGGGCAACGGAGAGATACTCACTCCGGCAGAACTTGCAAAAGTTATGATTTCTCTTCAAGAAGAGGGATGCCACAACATAAACTTTGTTACCCCGGAGCACGTTGTTCCACAAATTATAGAGGCAATTCCACTGGCTATTGAAATGGGATTAAGATTGCCGATTGTATA
>JBLNAE010000238.1:0-6405 GCA_050259195.1 Ignavibacteriales bacterium | reverse complement strand
CAACAGAGCGATTATAATTCCCACGGTAGGACTGAGAGTGAGACACACCACCGTGACCGCCGGAGCGATGCTGCGCAAAACTCACATTCGGAGCAACAAGAATAAGAGCTAGAACTATTGTTAGGAAAATAAGGTTTGGGGAAGGAAAAAGAAAACAACCGACAGACAACACCATGAAACGAGCGTTTTATGTCTTCTAATAACTAGGTGCCTCGTAAGTTATTGCAACAATTCAGTAAAAATGCGTACGAGGGAATAACAGCCTTTTTGCTTGTTTGAGTGCGTTAGTGCGTAACATCAGTTAGTAAACCTTACCAAAAGATGTATTGCTCCTTGCTTTACTTTCTTTTAGAAAGTAAAGCAAGGAGCAAATGCCGATGTATGAGGTTAAATTATCTAGCAAGAATCAAATCGTAATCCCACGTGAGGCCAGAGATGCCCTTCACCTCAAGGCAGGCGATAAATTGCTCGTCGTGGTGCGTGGCGATACAGTTATTTTGCTTTCCAAACCTAAGAAACACTCAAGGGCTATTGGCGGAATTGCCAATGGACTTTATCCCATCGGCTACCTGGAATCGGAGAGAGAAAGCTGGTAATGGCCGCAAGAAAGCTGGAAGATTTTCTCAAGCGACACCGCAAGATCGGACTGGATACAAGCGTATTTATCTATCAGTTAGAAGAAAATCCGAAGTATCTGGAGCTTGTAAATCCGATTTTCATTTGGCTTGAGAGACCTAAAGCTCAAGCTGTAACCTCTACTATCACAATGCTGGAGCTTCTGGTTCAGCCTTATCGGCTTTCGGACATTGATCGTGTAAATAGGTTTTATGCTCTTCTATCAACCTATCCCCACTGGAGTGGATTGCGCCGACGCTCAATGTTGCCGACCTGGCGGCCCGATTGAGGGCAGAACATAATTTGAGAACATCCGATAGTATACAAGCGGCTACAGCCTTAGCTTCGCAGGCGATGGGATTTATTTCAAATGATTCTGTATTTCAAAGAGTAACGAGCATGGAAATCCTCATCCTCGATGAGTTGGATAAAACCGAAGAAAAATAGAACATAGAATTTTCTGATTTTTCGGTTATAATAATTCCCATGTTAATTCCTTCATTTTCCTGTCCTGGCAACCATTCTGTTTAAGTATTACTAGAACCAGTCTCATAAATGGTAGTAACCCCGCGTTTTCATAGCTTTTTTGTGTTCTACTGGTATTTATGAGACCGCTTCTAATCACACATCTTCATAAAAGAGGTGAAAAAATGAAACGAGTTCTACAAGTATATAAGGATAATATCGAATTTCTAAAAACTACTGTGCACTTAACCTACGAAACCCTAAGCGAATTTTACCGTCTCTGGTCTCATTTACTAAGACCGGCTGATCTCGTACATCCTTCTTTAGAGAGAAAGCATGAAGAAGAAAAAATAGAAGGAATCCAGAAAAAAGTTCTTGATTTTCTTTCCGAGTTATATGGCTTGTGTAAAGATGATCAGTCTAAAGAGTTTAATATGTATGATATTGGTAAAGAGCTAGAATATGACGAATTTGAAACTGAGCTTATCGTAGAAACCCTCTCTCGCGCAGAGTTGATTAGACACGATAAATCTTCCGATGAGGTTAGAATTACTCCCTATGGAATTATGACAGTAAAAGGCGAAGTAACCGTTGGCTATGCTCCTATTCATTGAAACGCATTGATAGATTAAAACAACACCTCAATTGCCTTTTCAATGGAGTCTATGCCAATAAGAGAAACGTTGCTGTCCGAATGCTTTAATCTCTCAAGGTTGATCCGGGGAAGAACGCATTTTTTAAAGCCCAGTTTCTCGGCTTCCTTGAGCCTGAGTTCTACCTGTGAGACGCCCCGCACCTCACCGGCAAGACCGACTTCGCCGAACACCACTATATCGGATTCAACCGGTCTGTTTAAAAGACTCGATGCAAGAGAGGTGCTGATGCCAAGGTCAATCGCCGGTTCCTCGATTCTCACTCCTCCTGCGACGTTCATAAAGATGTCCTGACCCGATATTCTTAACCCCGCCCTTTTTTCTAGCACGGCGGCAAGAAGTGAGACGCGGTTATAATCAAGCCCTATCGTTGTTCTTCTGGGCACACCGAAATTGCAGGGTGAGACCAGAGCCTGAATCTCCACGAGAATTGGTCTTGTACCCTCAAGGCTTGGGACGACAACCGAGCCTGAGGCGTTTGCGGGACGCTCGGAGAGAAATATTTCTGACGGACTTTTTACTTCTTCGAGTCCGCTTTCATGCATCTCAAACACGCCGATCTCATTTGTTGAGCCAAACCTATTTTTTACTGCCCTTAGAATTCTGTAAGGATGCTCTCGTCCACCTTCAAAATAGAGCACCGTATCTACAAGATGCTCCAGAACCTTTGGCCCTGCAATCGTTCCCTCCTTTGTCACGTGCCCGATAAGAAAAATTGCCGTGCCGTTTGTCTTTGCATATTGCATAATCTTTGCCGCGCTCTCTCTTATCTGCCCCACGCTTCCCGGTGCGGATGGAAAATCCTCGGTGTATATGGTCTGAATCGAATCAATTACAGCGAGTTTCGGGGAAAGCTTATCTATCTCATCGAGAATGTTCTCTACAGAGGTTTCCGCAAAAACAAAGAGTCTATCGGAGCCCACCCCCATTCGCTCGGCCCTCATCTTTACCTGCTCCGGAGATTCTTCGCCTGTAACATAGAGAACGCTCATTTTAGAGAGGCTTACATTATTTACCATCTCAAGGGCAAGGGTGGATTTTCCAATTCCGGGGTCGCCTCCTACAAGCACAAGAGAGCCAGGAACGAATCCGCCTCCAAGAACCCTGTCTAACTCTCCGATTCCCGTCTCGATTCTCTCTTCTTTTGCGCTTTCTATTTGAGTTATGGCAATAGAGGTAGAGTTGCGGGGCATTCTTCCACGGCTTCTTTTCTCACTTGCCACTCTCTCTTCAACATAGGAATTCCATTCGCCGCATGCAGGGCATTTCCCCAACCACCTGGGCGATGAATTGCCACAATTCTGACATACATATTGCGTTTGTGCTTTAGATTTTTTCATGGATTAGGCTAAATTCCCGTAATTAACGTGAGTTCGATATAAATAGGGATGCAAAAAGCCAGTCATTCCCGCGTATTTCAACCCCTGATCTAATCGGGGGGAATCTAGTATTATGGATACCCAACTAATATATTCGGACATGACAAATTGTAAAGACATCCTAGAGTAAGTCAATTGTTGTTGTAATTGTAGGGGCGAACCAAATAAATCCCAGAATATGGAATTATGAATTCCCCTCCAACTCTCCCTCTCTTTTTTCCGTTTTTTCTCTTGCGGCCAGCTTTCTGAATTCCTCAACAAGCTCCTTTAGGCGTTTATCAACGAGATAATTTACGGTTCCTTCCTTAAACTTTCCATCAGAATCCCTTTCGCCTGCTTCCATTCCCGTTAGAATCTCTACAGCTTGGTCAATAGTCTCTGCAGGATGAATGCGAAACTTCCCGTCTCTTATGGCCTCAACAATTTCTCTTTTTAGCATCAAATTCCTTACGTTTTGATGCGGTATTATTACGCCCTGCTCTCCGGTTAAACCGTGGGCTTTGCATACGTAATAAAACCCTTCGACCTTCTCATTCACCCCGCCTATGGGCTGAATCTGTCCTTTCTGATTTACGGAGCCTGTAATGGCGAAGCTCTGTCTGATTGGAACTCCCGAGAGGCTTGATACGATGGCAATAAGCTCTGCGGCAGACGCGCTATCGCCCTCTATCACGTCGTAGCTCTGCTCGAAGCATAGGGTCGCCGAGAGGCTGAGAGGCTTATTTTGCGCGTACTTCGCCCCGATATACCCGCTTAGAATAAGAACGCCCTTATTGTGAATGTTGCCGCTAAGGCTTGCTTTCCTTTCAATGTTCACGACGCCCTCCGCCCCCATAAAGGTCTCGCATGTGATTCGGGATGGCTTTCCGAAGGCGTAGTCCCCCAGGTTGTAGACGGCGAGTCCGTTAATCTGCCCCGATACGGCACCTTCGGTGTCTACCAGTATTATTCCCTCTGTAATCATCTCGCGGATCTTTTCTTCAATCATGTTTGATCTGTAAATCTTCTCGTCAATCGCCTTCTCTACGTGTTTTCGAGTTACGTACCTGCTGTCATCCAAACTCGCCCAGTAGCTTGACTCTATTATCATCTTGGAGACCGCTCCAAACTCGGTGGATAGTTTATTTTGATCCCCCGCGAGCCTTGAGCAGTATTCGATTACCCTCTCAATCCCGCTTTTATCGAAGTGCTTGAGGTGTTCTTTATCGCATATGTATTTTACGTAACAGGCGTATTGGGAGATCATTGCATCTGTTCTTTCTACAACAGAATCAAAATCGGCTTTTACCTTGAAAAGCTTCCTGAAATCCTCATCATAGGCATAGAGCAGGTGATAAATCTGGAGGTTTCCCGTCATTATAACCTTTACGTTCAATTTTATAGGCTCAGGCCTCAGTCCTACCGTAGCTATGAGACCGTACTGCTGATACGCATCTTCAATTCTTAATTCCTGATTCTCTAGAACCCTTTTAAGCGAATCCCAGACAAATGGATATTTAAGAATGTCGAGTGCCTCAACCACCAGATATCCGCCATTTGCCTTGGCAAGCGAGCCTGCGCGAATCATCGTAAAATCCGTAACAAGAACGCCGAACCGAACTTCTCTTTCAATCGAGCCGAACATATTTGCGTAGTTGGGATGAGACTCGAATATTACGGGTGCTCCTTCGGTATTGGAATTATCTACCACGACGTTTACCTGATATTCGGTAAAGATCGGCTTTTGCTGAGGAGCTTTAAATGGGAACGGCCCGCCTGCGTCTCCGGCCTTCTCAGGCAGGAAGTTATCAATATTTTCAAGTATGTGCCTTTGCGCCATGTCCAGATAATCTATTATGTCGGGATAAGTCGTGTATTTTTCCCTGATGCCGTCAAGGAGGTCTCTTACTGCAAAAAGCGCTACCCTCTTTTCGAGCTCCTTGAGCTTATTGGCAGATTCTCTTTCGAGATTCTTTACATTCTTGAAAATCTCTCCAACCTCCTTGTCAACCTTCTCTTTGTTCTTTCTCATCTCCTCTTTATGAACATCGTCAAGCGCATTGTATTCCTCTTGCGTAAGGGGTTTGCCACGAAAAAGCGGGATCGTCACAATCCCCGTCGGCGTAAACTGTATTTGCATCTGTTCTTCCGAGGCTTTCCTCTGAAGCTCGTCAAAAAGAGCCTCCTTTTGCCTCTGAGACTCATTTATAATTCGCTGTCTCTCTTCTTCATATTGCTTGCTCTCAAAGGCCTTGGAGATGTTGGCTTTTAGGCTCTCAAGAAGGTCTTCCATATCCTTCTTAAACACCTTTCCCATTCCTGTTGGAAGGTTGATTGCCCTGGGCGTGTTGGGGTCTTCAAAATTATAAACATAGCACCAGTCGCCGGGCGTAGGGCGATTTTTAGAGATCATTGAAAGTATCGCTTTTATAGAGCTTGTTTTTCCAACCCCGGAGGGACCCGCAAGGTAGAGATTATATCCGCGATGCTCTATCCCCAAGCCGAAATATATTGCGTTTACTGCCCTTTCTTGACCGATGAAATTCTCGCAGCCTACAAGGCCGTTTGTGGTTCTAAACCGTTTAGAGAACCACGGGGGCAAGGAAGAAGAGGGAAAACCCGTAATCTCCTCTGTAGTTCTAAAGCCGAACCCACTTAAATCACAGGAGCGATAAATCTCATTCGGGGAAAGCTCTCTATTTTTTTTCATAGTATTGCCTCTCTTTATTTTTACATAGGACAAGAGAATCGGTAGATAGTAGTGATTAAAGAATACCATAACCTCCGAGCGTAGAAAATATAAATTTGAGGATTACTAATCCGGATGTGCAAGAACCAGTCTCACCGAAAACGGAGCTATAATCCTTAACTCTCAGGAATCACTTGCTTTCTCCCCGTCTGTTAACATAACGGCTATAGAATCTTACTTTGCGTCTCCTTGACAGCTTACATAGGGAACGGTAAATTAAGTAAGTAATTACTTACAAAATTTCAATAAACAAAGAATAGTTTGAAAAAAAGATTTCAAAACTTAAATTCTCTTTGTGCTACACGGGTTTTATAGCGGATCACATGGAATCTCCTGACATTATAGAGACAGAGGACATACACAAGGTATATAAGATGGGAGATGTGGATGTTCATGCCCTAAGAGGAGTATCACTGAAGATAAAGAAGGGAGAGTTTGTCTCCATAATGGGTTCTTCAGGCTCAGGGAAGAGCACGTTTATGAACATAATAGGATGTCTGGATACTCCAACCAGTGGGAGATACTTTCTTGAGGGCAGTGATGTCTCATCACTAAGCAAAGACGA
>JBLNAE010000237.1:0-5957 GCA_050259195.1 Ignavibacteriales bacterium | reverse complement strand
GCAGAACTACAGGCGATTGATTATACGTCATGAGTATCATGTAGAGAACTTTGTTGGCTTTGTATATCTGCCATGTATATTGATCTTGCTCAAATCCTATTTATGAGACTGCTTCTAGTAATTGCAAGTGAGCGAGGGTACCACATTGTATCGTGGGGATTTAACAGTACGGGCAACAATAGAATGCATGCCGTCTGCACCAATAACAATTCGGGCAGTTTCCGTTACAGTCGAGCCACCCTTTCGGTGTCCACGAATGCCCGTGACGCAGCCGTTGTCCACCACAATTTCCTCCACTATAAATTCCTCTCTCAACTCGGCGCCAGCCTCTACCGCAGCATCAACGAGTATTTTGTCAATCACCTTGCGCCGTGGACAGTATCCCTCAACAACATCGCCAGCAGGGGGAGGAGAACCTATGAGAGAAAAATCACCGACATCAAATGTGACCTTGGAAATTGGCGGACAGTTCGTGGCGGCGACTTTATCCAGCAGACCCCAGTGTTTGAGATAGGCAACACCTGGCTGATGGATGTAATGGCCGGACATAATGTCCTTCGGGAAAACGGCTTTGTCTAATAGCAAAACCCGATAGCCTTTGCGTGCAAGCAGCATGGCCGCTGGCGAACCGGCACAGCGTGCACCGACAACAATTGCATCATACATAAAATGAAAACCTCCTTAGGACCATATATCCAGTATGAGACTTTACGCCCAATCTCCTAATTGTCTAACCAATGTTTTATACACATTCTATACTTTATCATGCCCGAGGTATTAATCGGGCATCCGTAACAGGGGTTAAATACCGGACTCCCGCTTACTGCGTGCAGGAATGACAACCTAAATCCAAACCTGAGCAATTGAGTACGCAACATAAATTACCTAAAGCAAAATAGATCAAATATTTCCCTGAGCAAAGGAGATAAGGGGGCTATTTATATATACTTTAAAGTGATAGATTTTCAACTACTATGGTTGCTTTTGGTGGGAAAATCGGTAATTTATTCTTCCGAGGTAACAAACATTGAGATATTCCGAGCTTTTTCTTCCTACACTAAAAGAAGATCCAGCCGATGCGGAAGTGATAAGCCATAAGCTTATGGTTCGCGCAGGTATGATAAGAAAACTCGCGGCGGGGATTTATAACTATCTTCCTCTGGGACTCCGCTCAATAAAAAAGGTTGAAAACATTGTAAGAGAAGAAATGAACCGCGCGGGGGCAATTGAACTGCTCATGCCCTTCGTTCTTCCGGCGGAGCTATGGAAAGAGAGCGGAAGATGGGATAAGTATGGAAAGGAGCTTCTCAGATTCAAAGACAGAGCTGACAGGGAATTTTGCCTCGGCCCCACGCATGAGGAGATTATTATGGATATAGTCCGCAAAGAGGTGAGGTCTTATAAGCAACTCCCCCTTACTCTCTATCAGATTCAGACGAAATTCCGGGATGAAATTCGTCCGCGTTTTGGAGTTATGCGCGCAAGAGAGTTTATAATGAAGGATGCGTACAGCTTTGATGCCGATGATGAGGGAGCGGATAAATCCTACTGGGCGATGTATAACGCCTATAACCGTATCTTTGAGAGGTGCGGGCTTGAGTTTCGCGCGGTGCTCGCAGATACTGGCAATATTGGAGGAAATTTCTCACACGAATTTATGGTTCTTGCCCCCACGGGTGAAGACGTGATTATGAGCTGCAATAGATGCGATTATGCCGCGAATCTCGAACTTGCCGAGATAGGAGAAGGAGAGAAAGACGAAAGCGGAAACACCCAAGAGGAAAAAACTGTCCAGGAGATCCATACGCCAAACCTGAAAACTGTGGAGCAGGTAGCTTCATTCCTAAAAGTTGAGCCTGGTAGGCTAATAAAAACTATGATAATTGATGGTGATGGAAAACCCGTTGCCGCCCTTGTAAGAGGCAACCATGAATTGAGCTTGACCAAATTGAAGAAGGCAATTGGGGCAGATACCGTTCAGCTCGGCTCAGAAAGCACCATTGTTGACGTGACAGGCGGCCCGCTTGGATTCAGCGGCCCTGTCGGAATTAGGGTTAAGATTATTGCAGACATTATTGCAGACAGATCAATTAAAAACATAAGGAACGCTGTCACAGGCGCAAACAAAAGGGACTATCACCTGATCAATGTAAACCCCGGCAGGGATTTTCATGTAGACCAATTCGCCGATATTCGAGTAGCCTCGGATGGGGATTTATGTCCGAGATGCAGGGATGGCGTTCTCCGTTCGAGTAGAGGGATTGAAGTGGGTCACGTCTTTAAACTCGGCACAAAGTACAGCGAGGCGATGAGCGCGACTTTTGTTGACCAAAACGGGAAAGAAAGGTTCTTCATAATGGGATGCTATGGAATAGGAATCGGACGCACCGTTGCCGCCGCGATAGAGCAGAACTATGATGAGAATGGAATCGTGCTTCCCCTTTCTCTCGCGCCCTATGAGGTTGTAGTTCTCCCGCTTAATATGAAAGACGGGCAGGTAAAAAGCGTGTCAGAGGACGTTTATAGAAGGCTACTCGCCCTTGGTGCCGAAGTGCTTATTGATGATAGGGAAGAGAGCGCAGGGGTTAAATTTAAGGATGCAGATCTGATTGGAATTCCCATTCATGTCGTAATCGGACAGAAAGCTCTCAAAGAAGGCGCTGTAGAGATAAAACTCAGAAAGGGCGGAGTCTCTAAGAAGGTGAAGATTGAAGATGTTGAAAGGGAAATTGAGACGATTCTAAATCCACAGAATCGGAGTGTCCAATCATAGTATGTCATAACAACCCGCCTGTCAGTCATTGCGAGCGTTAGCGAAGAATCCCATCTTGTTAGATTGCTCCCTCGCTCCTCGCAATGACGATTACGGAAATTTTTGCTGAAAAATATGCCTAAACTCAATCTCAAACCCGAAGACCGCGTCATCTTAGCCCTGGATTTTCCTCGTCATGAAGAGGCTCGAACCTGGGTTCAAAGGCTCAAAGGAAAGATTAAAGCGTTCAAAATCGGGCCGATTCTCTTTTTAAACTCAGGTCCAACAGGGATTAAAGAATTTACCGACATCGGGACCGAGATTTTTCTTGACCTCAAATTTCACGATATTCCCTCAACGGTTGAAAGCGCTTCGCGACAGGTCGTTGGGTACGGAATTAGGATGTTTACAATACATGCCCTCGGCGGACTTGAGATGATGAAAAGGGCAGTAGAAGGCGTGCGCTCGGAATCCGAGAGACTATCAAAGCCAAAACCGATTGTTCTTGCGGTAACCATCCTAACGAGTCAAAATGAGGTAGGCCTAAAACAGATAGGCATTAATGGCTCCTCCCAGGATGCAGTGCACAGGCTTGCCTCACTTGCCGATAAAGCCGGAGTTGATGGGCTTGTCGCTTCGGGAAGAGAGGTCGAGATTTTAAGAAAGGAATTTGGAGACAGATTCACATTGGTCGTTCCTGGAATACGCACCGGAGCAAGCGTTGATGACCATTCAAGAGCATCAACACCCGCGGAGGCCGTTTCTCTTGGAGCAGACTATCTTGTAATAGGAAGAGCTATAACAGGAGCGAAAAACCCTGAAGCGGTGCTTGATGAGATTGTCCTTTCTATATCTTAGTCCAGGATTTGAGTCTAATGCCAGGGTTGCAGCAGTTTGGTCTACTCCTCTCATCCCTCTTCGAACCATTCAGCGAGCTTTCTCCAACCTCTCTGCCGGTAGTTTGGAGATTTGTGTGGCCACCACCGTAAGCCGCCCACGCTCACCGTCAAGGTCCCGAGCTTCTTACGCTTCTTCTTCCACTTGCCCCATACTTCGAAGGTGACTCCTGCTTTCCCAATAGGGATGGACTCCTGAACCGTTGCCGATACCCACTTTGTAGGTCGTCCTTTTTCTCTACCTGCCAATGTTGGCCCTCCTACACAGTCTGTGCTGTTGAACTACCGTTAGTTCTTCCCGCAAAACGCCTAACCTGACTAAGCGTACACCAGAGTAATAGAGGATAGAGTCTCTTGTTCAAAACGAATAGCACACCCACCGTTAGAAAGCATAAAGCACCAAAAATGAAGAAAGACTGGATTATGACTTTGATTTATCAAGTATAAGAGTGAAAATAGACAAGCTAAGGCCAGAAAAGCTAATGAAGCACGCCTTATAGATTGTCTACCACTTTCGGTCTTTATTATAGGTGGCCCTCCCCTTACCGGTATTGTTCTAATAATTCCTGGTGATGAGTTAGCCCTTCTCACAATGCCACCTTTGATGCTCCCAACAATCTTAAATTCTTCAAGACCCATTCCGCTATGTACAAGATTTATTAATATGCCATCTCCAGGATCTAAGTAATCAAAGCTAATTTTATAAGCATTTGGATTATCTTGATTATCTTGTACTTCGAGAAAACTCACTTGGTTTGCTTCCTTTGTTTGCTCCAATAGCTCAATACTAAAAACTTCAACAACTCCAGTCGGAAGTAATCGAAGAGGATCTTTCTCGGCTATATCTTCAAATTGGATAGTTCGATTTCCAGCATTCCATAATGCTAATCGGGTTACAGTCACGACAGGAGCTAATCTTCCAAAGACTCTCACTTCTAAGCCCTTGATTTTCTTTGATCTATCAGTATCAGTGATAACTCTAAACGTGCGGCTCGCAAAGGCGAGCAACTTTATAGGTTTGCTTCTTAGGTAAAAGAAAATGGCTAAGAATATTCCAACAATGCCAATCGCTAGGCTAATGAAGCTTATCAGGGCGGAATGTTCGACTACAAATTCATTGAGATCATGCAACATTTCGTTTCCAGCAAATAGTACAAGGAATTAATTTGATGTCTAATAATTGATTAAGTGGTCAATATATAACAAGCGTCCACCTAAATCAACCGAAGGTGTGAAAAGAGATACATCGCTTGGATCAGAGAAGTTTGGCAGAGAGACTATATCCTTAAAACTGGCTGGCAGTCAGGATCACTATCCAGAACAACCCGAATAAAGGCGGGATTAGGGTGGGGAATAATAAACTCAGCGTATGTATCCACGAGGGTCTGTTGAGTTCAAACGCCTGCTGAAATTTAGGATTCTGTTCAAGAAACCGTTTGTACCTTTGATGCCATAAATTAATGGTCTTGGATGCCCCAACAATTGAAGGAAAGATCAGAGCAGAAGAAATCAGCCCAAGAGCGGGCAGCAATACGGTTGAAAACCAGCTATACCAGTTGAAACCAATGCCCCGCGATATGGCAAATGCAGTTACTAAAAACGATTGGGAGGTTACATACCAGGATAGGCGATTGGCAATAAGTCCGAATTCCGACCGAATTTCATCACGAATCATCTGGCATTCAAATGATGGAGAGAGGTCTGACATGGCTCCTCATCGAGGGCATCCGTACCAGCAATTATGGGGTCACGTTGTAACGCATTGGTTACAATTTAAGCGAATCCTAGATACAGAAACCTAGATTTTCTCCCCCTCAAGGGAGAAAATACAAGAGGGGATACTCTACCATCCCTCAAATTTGTGGCTTTAGTTGTATTACTTATTTCCCCATTCTACCCTTCCCCCAACGTACCCCTGGCTCGGATTGCTTCGCTAATGCTTGCAATATATAGATTCAATCAGGCTGCCGCTTTCTTCTTTCCTTTTGTGAATGTAAATTCCTTATTCTTGTCCACATCCACAACTATCGTGTCACCCTCTTTAAAGTTCCCCTTTAGAATCTCTGTAGCCAGAGGGTTCTCTATCATTCTCTGAATCGTCCTCTTAAGCGGTCTTGCTCCGTAAACAGGGTCATACCCGGTTTCGGCAAGCACTCCTTTTGCACCCTCTGTGAGTTCAACCTCAATCTTCCTCTCCGCAAGCCTCTTCTTCAGATACTCTATCTGTATATCAACTATCTTCTTGAGGTTCTCCATTGTGAGAGAGCGGAAGATTATTATCTCGTCTATCCTGTTTAGAAACTCAGGTC
>JBLNAE010000236.1:0-3305 GCA_050259195.1 Ignavibacteriales bacterium | reverse complement strand
CAAAAGATGTTTTCTGCACCAGGGGTGAGGTAGAAACTATGAATACTGAAGACAAAGAGAGTGAAACAGTGGTTATAAGGGATAGCGTGAATGGCAACAAGCTCTATGAGATAGTTAAGCTAAATGGTGAAGCGTTGATATTTGACTATGTAGCAAGCTCTAAACGTAAAGTTGAGGCTTCTAAGGTGTATGAATGGCTTAGGCAAGATGGCTTTAGTGTAGTAATGGGAGGTGAGAAGTGGGACTTATTTTTTAGAGAAATTGGTCCGAGAATGGGCTAACTTAAGGGTAAGGGACGATGATTTTTATGAGAGTGATAACCTCAAAGACATACTTCCTGAGATAGTCGAAGCCACGATAATTGCCTCAGTCTTGAGGTCAAAGACGAAGATAGATTCGTTTGCTTATTGTGAAGGAGCAATACAAGAGTTTCAAGAAAACCTTCCACTGAGATACCTGCGTTATTTAAGGGAGAAGTAGAGGGAGAGGAAGGGGAGGGGGACAACGGGGGATGAGAGTTAAATAAGGAGGGGTAAAAGTAAAATGTCATTCTGTATATGAAGGTGATCGTGCCACCGAGGATGAATTAGTCTGTGATACGTGCGGTGGTGAGCTATCGGAACTAGATAAAGACACTCATTTCGACGAGGGAGGAGAGAGTTAAATTTTACTATTCCTGATATAGGTAAGCTTGTTGTACTGAACCGAAAGGCTCGAATCGGAAGAAATCCTTCCATAGAAAAAAGCGGTCAATGAGTGCTGAAGATTACAAGCTGGATTTGGTTAATTTTACCTCACTATTATGTGGATTGATTTTACCACATTTGTGGTGTAGTATTACTACATGATAGATCTTCGGTCGAAGGTCCGGCAGCGGCTCATGCTTTATTATTTCACGAATCCCCAGGCGCGTCATCACTTGCGGGACCTTGCACAGCGTCTGGACGTCGATCCGTCCAACCTTTCAAAAGAGCTGCGTCACCTGGAAAAAGAGGGACTTTTCACGTCGGAGATGAGCGGTCGTCAGAAGTATTTTTACCTCAATCGCCAATATCCGCTTTTTCATGAAGTCCGGGGGATTTTTGAAAAAACGATTGGTGCCGGCTATGTCCTTGGACAACATCTCAAGAAGGTCGAAGGGGTGGAAGAGGCCTATCTATACGGCTCTTTTGCTGTCAATCAACAGGACGCTGCCAGCGACATCGACATTCTTATCATCGGCAATCCCGAAGCCACCGCGCTTGCTGAGTCAATCCGCTCCCTTGAACGTCGGTTAGGTCGCGAAATCAACTATACGGTTCTCACGCGCGAAGAATTTGATTTCCGTCGCGCGCGCAGGGATGCTTTTCTGGAGAACATCTGGCAAAATAAGCGGCAGTTACTTGCGGGGGCATCGTGAATAAAACCAAGCCGCACACGACAAGCTGGCCTCAAATCGAGCGTTTTCTGCAGAGCGCCGACAAGAAGATTATATCCGCCCGGAAAATTCTTGAATTCGATGATGAAGCGGCGCTTCAGCAGGCCTATGAAGCCATGTTAAGAGCAGCAATGGCCCTGATGTTCAGCCACGGCGTGCGTCCACGCAGTCAGCTAGGACACCATATCGCCATCATTGAATTTGTTCGGGAGCATCTTGAGAAAGAGCATGATGGCTTACTGACTGTTTTTGATCACCTGCGCCGTAAGCGTAACACAGCTCTTTATGACGATACCGGATTTATTTCTCATCGCGATGCGGAGGATGCCGTTAAAACGGCTCAAATTTTTGTTGATGTAGTGAAGAAACATATCGACGGCCGTAAATCTGGTCGCGGGAAATGAGAGCCAGGACAAAATACGATTTATGAGAAAATTTATAGATAAAGTTCCCCAGGGCGGCAAATATCTCGGAAAAAAGGGGGCAATTAATGCTGAAGATAACATGTGGAAAACCCTGTGATTTGGCCAGGTTATTAACAAGCAGCTGGGGGTGCAAACCTATAAATAATAAGACCCTATATCTATAGACCGATAGTAGCAGACGGCTACGATTTGAAATACATTTCAAAGGAGACCAAAACCATGATACGTATGGCGCGTCCGGCCCATTCGGGACAATTCATCAGGATGGAGGTGATCGAGCCTCTTGATCTTTCTGTAACTAAGGCCGCCGAGATTCTTGGCGTGACTAGGCCTGCCCTCTCTGCACTTCTCAACGGCCACGCTGCGCTATCCCCCGCCATGGCACTGCGGATCGAGAAGGCGTTCGGCCCAAAGATGGATACCCTTCTACGAATGCAAACCGCCTATGAAATTGCCGAGACCCGTGAAAGGGAAGGGGACATCAAGGTGAAACGGTACGTTGCGAAGGCGCGGCCAGCTGCGAGGATTTCGCAGTGAAAAAGCCTAATATCTAGTACAGGCAAGGAGCTTAGGACGTACCAGTATGAGCCAAGTCGTCATTTTGACTGAGCTTGTTCCTGTCAAGGCAAAACTGAACGAGGTTTGGAAAATGCTTAATGAGTCTGACAATGCCATTGGTGTAGAAAAACTTATTGGAAATTTATATCATGAATGATCCACATGTCGTTGCGATAAAGTATAGAGTTGTTGAGGGGGACTCTATTGAGTTTACAGATCCGCCGGATGTTGATATTGACACGCCCGAGTTTCGAGGTCGTCTGTCAAAAGGGGTCCTAACGCTGGAACCTAAACAACACTTTGGATCTGAGGCTCAAGTTCGCCCACTTGCCGACGTGTTTATTCAAGGTTGGGAAGTGGCTGCGGGTCTACAATATGGACGGCCCGACTTCCGTTTTCGTTTTGAAGGCTCTCAAATTGAGGATAGAGAGCCTGCACCCGGGACGCGGTCGCTTCATCTGAGCGAGCACATGCATTTATCTGATACTCTGCATATAAAGCGAATCTATAATACCTATCCCGTTCCCGTGGAGGAATTTCAGGTCACTCCTGAAGTCGAAGTGCTTTGGGATCGTTATTGTCGCTTTGTTGAAGGTAGAGAACCTCTCCTTGCCATGGCCTATTTTTGTCTGAGCTTTCTTGAGAGAGGTAATCGTACACAGGCAGCCCAGCACTACGGCATTCAGTCTGATGTGCTCAGTAAACTAGGCGAGCTAACTTCGACCAGAGGTGACAAAGCAACTGCTCGAAAGTTATCATCGAGTACGAAACCTCTGTCAAGTAGTAGACCATTTGCGTAATAAGCACAATAATCTCTAAAAAGCTAGTACTTACAAGGACTTTTGGGATATTATGCAATTTGAGTGCAAAAAATAGAAAAATCCTTTTATTTACAGTACGTTTTG
>JBLNAE010000235.1:0-3060 GCA_050259195.1 Ignavibacteriales bacterium | reverse complement strand
AGGAATGCTGTCTTAGAGTATCTGGAAAGGCACTTGCCGAAGGAAGCAAAGGAAAAACTTTTAACAAAAGGGGGTACGTAATCATGGGAAGCGTATTTTTAAGGGGTGATTCATGGGTAGGCGAGTATAAGGACAGAGGCAAGATCAAGCGTATAACCTTTGGCAAGAAAGGGGTAGTTACTAAGACCCTGGCTAAGGAAATGCTCAGGAAGATAGAGCAAAGGGTAAAACTCGGTCAGTATGACATGCTGGACGCTCAGATTCCTATCCTAAAAGAATTTGCTAAGGCTTATATTGAATACCAAAGAGACGTTAAACAAATCCGTTCACCTGGTAGAAGCAGGATAGCACTAAATAATTTTGCTACGCTCTATGGTGATAAGCGCCTTAAAGATATTAGCGCCGAGGATATAGACATTTACAAACAAAGGAGACTCGGCAAAGGGGCAAAACCCGGCACAATCAGGAGGGAGTTATGCGTGGTCAAGGCTTTATTCAACCAAGCTAAGAAATGGAAAAAATTCTTTGGGGAAAACCCGGTCAGTCAAGCCGGTATGCCAGAGGTACACAATCAAAGGGAACGGGTCTTAACACCGGAAGAAGAAAATAGGTTAATTGATGCAAGCCCTGAGCCGCTCAAATGTGTTATCGTGATTGCCTTAAATACCGGTATGCGGTTGGGCGAGATACTGGGGCTTAAATGGGAATGGATAGATTTAAAAGACAACTATATCAACCTGCCCCATACTCATACCAAAGCCAATGAATCAAGGAAAGTGCCCGCTAACCCGGTTGTGAGAAAGCTCTTGTTAGAGAGGAAGCTTGAATCGGGGGGTAGTGAGTTTGTTTTTCCAAGAATGCATAAAGACGAGCTGCGCGGCAAAATCCAACGCACATTCAAAACAGCCTGTCAGATAGCCCGGATAGATAATCTGAGGTTCCACGACCTGAGGCATACAGCAGGGACCAGGCTTGGTGAATCAGGCGTACCCATTCAAACCATAGCCAAACTCTTAGGCCACGCTACAACCAGAATGACGGAAAGATATGTCCACCCGTCGGATAGCGTCAAAGAGGCAACGGATATTTTAGCCCACTTTTCTAAACGTGTCACTGACAATTCAACTGACACGAATGAGAGACAGTAACGTCAATATGGCTTAACCCACTGGAATCAATGGTTTTTCCAAGGGCAGCATAGCTTATATGCGTGCACTGTCGGTGCGAATTTGCCATGCGAGGCGAAAGCGAACACCAATCGCACACCGACGCAATCTGAAAATGATTTCTGTCGGCAAAACCCCGATGCTGACGTTATTCCAATGGTAGTGACCGGACGTGAAACGGTTTATGAATGGAGATGTAAGAGTGGAAAGCCAGTAATTGTGCGTAAGTTCACTCGGCCTGACGCGCGTGGCTTTTTGTCCAATATTTGGTACGAGATCAATCTGAACTAAAGGGTTGAACTCCTGAGAAGATAAAGATTCGTAGAAAATCAGCCGGTGCCTGGTCTCAACAATATTTAATAGAAACATAGGTTTTGTAGGAAAATATTGGAAACGGGTGAAGTTTCTCTATATTATCACTAAATACAAATCCATTAACTCATCCGGGCATTATGAAGCGGAAAATAGTCGGGTTTCATCAAGACGAGTTTGACGACTGGGTCGCCGACCTGGAGTGTTCTCATACCCAGCACGTTCGGCATAAGCCGCCATGGCAAAATCGGCCATGGGTAATTGACCCGGAAGAACGCAAAAAACGGATTGGGCATGAGCTTGACTGTAAAAAGTGTGACGAGGAAGCTGGAGACAAGTAGTATAATTAAGTTGGATCGTACTCTTCTTACTTTTCCATTCTAAAGGTTGAAGGTGATTTGCTTGACCTATCTTTTATATCAAAAACCGCTTTTCTATCTCCTTCAAAAAGGGGTCTTTGAATTCCCCAACTCCAGACTTTCCTCGGTGTAATTTCGATATAAAGCCCCTTGTCGAATCTACCTTTGCGCTCCACAATCTCCGCAGTACCATAAACCTTAATCCCTCTTGGCTTCCACGGATTAACGGATTCCAGGTCGTCAATCACAAGGGCTACCTTGAGGTTTCCATTCTTTATGTTTTTGTACTTGAGAGTCCTTTCCATATCGAGGCTTGGGATTACGAATTTATCTCCTTCAAGTTCATAGCCAACTGAGGCAACATCCGGCTGAAGGCCTTTTGAGACGGTAGCTATTCTTGCAAGTTTTTGTGATTTTAAGTAATCAATCTCCTTATCTGAAAACATGAGTACTCCTCCTTTTTAAAACTCTGTTTTAATGATAAAGTTAAGTTTATTTTAAATTGTCGCCTATTTCGATCGGGTTTTTAGGTGCAGGATTTAAGTAAGTAGAACTGACGTGGGCATTGCCTGGAAGGATAGGCCTTGGGTATATTTCGAGGACTATCTCGTTGAAATGAAATATATATTGAGCAAAAGAGGCAGCAGACTCGCCATTGTAGTTTTCCCATTTGAACCCCAACTTAACGAGGAGTATCTGAGAGCCGATTACAATTATATTTTAAAACCTCAAAAGATATTGGAAAGATTATGCGATAAACACAATATCCCCTGTTTGGATTTATTCCAATCATTCTACAACCACCAAAAACAGGGTGTAAGACTCTTTAGAGATAGCATTCATCTTAACGACAATGGACATAGGCTTGCAGCTGAAGAAATAGTTAGATTCTTGCACAATCGTATGCTTTTGCCCCAATCTATTATTATGAAGACCCACAATTAGCTTTTCATATCTTCACATATATAGAATCTTGTAGGACGTTGCTCGATGGGAGGGGTGTGTCTAACCAAGGGTTAAGTAAGAGTAATTTTTACACGTAAAGTGGGTCAAATTTTTTTTGACTGTTCACCGCACGGATGCACGTACATTGCAGCCACGAGCTAGTGGTCAGTCAACCTAAATTTGATGGGATTTAGGCAAGCAAATACACCCTTTGACAGGCTCAGGGTGAACGGTATTTGAGTCAAGCCGTTCGTGGTGAGCTTGTCGAACCATAGAAC
>JBLNAE010000234.1:0-17805 GCA_050259195.1 Ignavibacteriales bacterium | reverse complement strand
CTTCTATAAGATTGTTGTGGAGATTTGTTCCTCTATGCGTGTCCATCCTTGCCACAGATATTGTGGAAAGCATTGCAGCTAGCATGTTATTGAAATCATGTGCTATGCCTCCTGCTAGAACGCCTACAGATTCAAGCTTGCTTATCTTTAGCCTCTCCTCTTCCATCTTCTTGTGCTCTGTAATGTCACGAGTAACTTTAGAGAAACCGCGAAGATTTCCATACTCATCTCTTAGTGCTGTAATGACTACATTAGCCCAGAATTTAGACCCATCCTTTCGCACCCTCCAGCCCTCATCTTCATAACGCCCATCTCTAATTGCTATATCCAGGTTATGGTGTGGCTTGCCCTGCTCAATATCTTCAGCGGGATAAAATATGGAGAGATGCTTTCCTATGATTTCTTGTGATTTATACCCTTTGATGCGTTCTGCTCCAGCATTCCAGCTTACTATAAATCCTCTGGTATCCAGCATGAAAATAGCATAATCCTTTACACCCTCCACCAATAGACGAAAGCGTTCTTCGCTCTCACGCAGTCCTTCCTCCGCCCGCTCGCGTTCTGCTATTTCAGAGCGCAAAGTCTCGTTGGCTTCTACCAGTTCTCTAGTTCTTTCCTGAACCTTTATTTCTAACTCGTCGTGTGCACTGCGTAGTGCCTTCTCAGCTTGCTTGCGCTCAATGGCAAATGCGACGTGGCTTGATATGGTCTGGGCTAACTGTATTTCATCGTCTGAGAATTGATGGGGAGCATCGTAATAGATCATAAATTTACCAAGCAGCCGACCTTGATATACGAGAGGAATGAAGCCCATAGCTCCGATGGCTTCGCCGAGAATAGTTTCTTGCAACGCGCCCAAGTCTGACCGCTCTGCTACATTTGGGATGAGAACGGGTTTCGGGTCATTTTCACCGGGCGACCAGGGCGAGTGCCCTTCCACCGCATTTCTATATCTATCTGAGAGCCCGCGCCATGTTTTGAAGCGTATCACACCATCCGGATCGAGGAGCAAAATAGAAGCCCTATTAGTATTCAGAGTGCGCTGCAGTCCATTCAATGCTTCGTCGTAAATCTCTTCAAGTGCTTTTGCCCTGCTGACGGTATCATTGAGGTTGTAAATACTCTGAAGCTGGTCTATACGTTGATATAGCTGCTGCTCTGTCTGCTTGCGTTCGGTTATATCTCGCTTGATTCCTACATAGTAGATCGGTTCTCCTAAATCATTCCGCACAGCGAATGCTGAGAGATCTAAAGGCAGTGAAGCCCCGTTCTTTGTGTGACTAACCACCTCGCCGCGATACCTTCCGCTTGTGGCCAGCCCTTGAGCGAGCTTTGAGAACGCCTCTTCTCCCAGGTGAATCGCCGGGGTCTTGTCGCGCAATTCTTCATCGGTGTATCCCACAATAGAGCGGTGTGCTGAGTTCTGTTCAAGGTAGTATCCCTGCGGGTCAATGACTGCGATTCCGTCAATGGAATTATCAAAGATTTCCTTGTAGAGAGTAAGTTTTTGCTCAATCCGCTTGCGTTCGGTTATGTCACAGCAGAGACCTACAAAACGCTCCGGTTCTCCATCCGGCCCGCGATGAACGGCTCCTTGATCCAATATCCAGCGCACCTGCCCATCTGGTATGATGACACGGAACTCGGTGTTGTAAGGTACTTCACCTCTTAGCGTCCGCGCGATAGCCCTAGCCACCATTTCTTTATCATCGGGGTGAATCATGTTAAAAAAATCTTTAGATGAACCGGTGTGGAGACGGGGTATATGGGTATCAATACCCGACCATGTGGTTTGGTCCGTTTTTAAATCCCAGCTCCACACCATCATGCGTGCCGCAGTGAGAGCCGATTCCAGCCGCTCCTGCATCCCACGCAGTTTAGCCTCGGCTTCGCGGCGCAGGTGGGCCATTTTCAAATGAGTCTCAACGCGTGTCAGGAGTTCACGTGCACTAAAGGGCTTAATCAGATAATCATCCGCTCCTGCCTGCAGTCCTTCAACGCGCGATTCCTCTCCCGCCCGTGCTGAAAGAAAAATCACAGGAACAGTGCTTGTTTGTGGGTTCTCCCTGAGTTTTTGAAGTAATTCAAATCCATCCATCCCCGGCATCATCACGTCTGTGAGAACGAGGGCTGGCACTCTCTCATTCACAGATTTCAATGCGGAAACTCCATCCTCTACAGCTTTAACCTCCCATCTTTGACTCAACAGCCGCTTCAAATACTCACGCATGTCTGCGTTGTCGTCGGCCAGCAAGATATAGCCATGAGGAACGGAAGATAAATCTCCTTTAGCAGTGCTGCTGTTGGCAGTACCACCATGGAAACTCAAACCTTTAGGTGAGAAATCAAATTCTATCTTTTCTATCTCGTTCTTTTGCTTTCCATCTCCTTTTTCATCGGGCAACCAGCGCAGTACCTCCTCAACATACGGTCGAGCGCCAAGCGCCGTAAATGACATAGTTCTCGCTACCCTTATTCGGCCGGCTGGAAGATGAGCCGAACCAGTAGGAATTGTTAATATAAAGGCAGTACCCCGGCCTACAACGCTTGAAACCCCGATTGTTCCGCTGTGCAGCTTGATAAGCTCCTGCACAAGCGCAAGACCAATGCCTGAGCCTTCATGTGTGCGAGAGCGCACATCACGAGTCCTGTAAAAGCGCTCGAATATATGCGGCAAGTGTTCTTCGGGAATCCCTGAACCTGTGTCGCGCACTTCGAGCTTGATATGATCATTGTCCCACCGCAACTTAACTTCAATCTCCCCCTCGAATGTAAACTTAAGAGCATTAGAGAGTAGGTTAAGAACTATCTTCTCCCACATCTCTCTGTCAACGTAAACAGGTTCAGGCAGTGGTGGGCAATCCACCAAAAGACGCATTCCAGCCCGTTCTATAGCCGAGCGGAATACGCTTGCAAGCTCAGAGGTCAATCGGGCTAAATCCGTCGGTTCATATACGGCCTGAATTCGACCTGCCTCTATGCGTGAGAAATCAAGAAGTGTATTAACCAGCTTCAATAGTCGCAGTCCGTTGCCATGCAGAACCTCAATCCGCTCTCTCTGATTTGGAGACAGTGGACTATCGACATCTGCGAGCGCATCCTCAGCAGGCCCAAGCATAAGGGTAAGGGGTGTTCTAAACTCATGACTCACATTACTAAAGAAAGCCGTTTTGGCGCGATCCAGCTCGGCGAGGGCTTCTGCGCGCTTGCGTTCTTCTTCATAAGCGCGTGTATTTGCTATATCGGTGGCAATATGTCCTGCAACCAACTCAAGAAAGCTACGGTAATTATCATCAAGTGCCCGACGTGGACTGATGCCTGATACAAGAAAACCGGCGGGCTGGTTCTGGGTCGGTGATTTTACCGGTAATACCAAGGCGGAGTGTGGCGACTCAGGCCATGGCCCTCCAGGAAGCGGTCCGAATCGCCGGATCAAGTCGGTCAATAATTCAGCCTGACCCGTGTGTGCGACCCGCTCTATAGGCCAGATTTCATTTATATCTTCTGTTAATGAAATGAGACGGGGGCTTGCAGGCGTGTCCGGTTTAATGCCTGCTGTACCTGCAAGACGCGCCTGTTTTCCATTTGTATCGAGTAGATAAATCAGTGCAAATGGAATATCGGCACTGTTGTTGGCTAATGTTTCAGCAGCAATCTCGCATGCTTCCTCTGCTGCCTTTGCTTTACTGGGGCGCACCCCGAGGTCACGCAATATACGTAAGTGCCGCTCACCAATTACCCGTTGTGTGTTTTCGGTAACGGCGGTAAAGACGCCACCAACTGAGCCATTCTCATCTATTACAGGGCTGAATGAAAATGAGAAGTAGCATTCTTCGGAATATCCATAACGATGGAGGATCAGCAACTGGTCATCGGACCAGGTTGCCTCACCCGTCTCCATTACACTATTCAGCATTGGTCCGATGACGTCCCAGATTTCGAACCATACCTCCGAACAGCGGGATCCCAGTGCGCCAGGGTGCTTGCTTACCAGAATTTGACTGTAGGCATCATTATAGAGGACGACAAACTCAGATCCCCAGTATAGGACAATAGGAAAACGTGACGCTAAACAAATACTTACGGCAGTACGCAAACTCTGAGGCCAGTCCTCAACCGGACCAAGCGGTGTTAGCGACCAATCGAGTGCTCTCAGGCGTGCACCCATTTCCCCACCGCCTACAAAGCAATCGAGAACGGATGTATTGATGATTTGCCCTTTACTTCGCTTACCTTTCATTCCCCTCTATTTTCAGTTTGGATTCTCTGGAGAGAAATCCCATTGGTTAGTTTCCATTTTAATTTATTCAGTTCTATGTATTCTTATTAAAGAATATCATAAAAACAGTCTCTAATATCAACAATTTTTTCACCTTGTGGTTTGTCAAACTTCTGTATAAATCCGGAACATTTTGCAAGACTCAAATTTAGAGTTGATTCAAAGTTATCACTCTGTTAAAGTGATTTCTGTGTTCAAGTTACGTCTATTTTACGCTTTGTCATGCCCGAACCTTGTTCCCGAATGTAGTAAGCGGGAAGCATTAATGGGAATAACGGCTCCCTGAGCGTACGAGTGCGTAACATCAGCTTATAATTGATGCAGGTGACAAATGATGAACAAAGTTAAATTCGGCGTGATGCTTCGTCAGGAAAAGACTGATTTTAAACCGATTAGAGAAACGGCGGAGCTTTGTGATGAACTCGGTTATCACTCCGTGTGGTTTTATGACCACATTCTCGGAATGGGCTCAATTGGCTCGGATATATTTGAAGCGTGGACTCTCATGTCTGCTCTCTCAACTGTGACATCAAGGGCGAGGATTGGAACCCTCGTTCTATGCAACTCGTTCAGGCATCCTCCACTTCTTGCAAAAATGGCCGCGACTCTTGATAACATAAGCGGCGGCAGGCTTGAGTTTGCAATTGGGGCCGGATGGTTTGAGCCTGAATACAGAGCATACGGATACCCGTTTTTCGATACAGTAACGAGAATAGAGCAACTCAGAGAGGCGGTAAAGATAATCAGAGCCATGTGGACTCAAGAAAAGGCGACTCTTAGAGGGAAACACTATCGGGTTGAAGAAGTCTGTTGTAACCCCAAGCCCGTTCAGAAGCCCATGTCAATCATAATTGGCGGTTCGGGAGAAAAACATCTGCTTCGAGTTGTAGCCGAGCTTGCGGATGGCTGGAACTGTCCTGCTTCCAATGCGGCGGAGTATGATAGGAAATTAAATGTCCTTAAAAATCACTGTAAGGCTGCGGGCAGAGACATGAATGAAATAGAAATATCCGAGCAGACGGTGTGCGTAATTGCAAAGGACAAAGCTGAGCTTCGAGAAAAGCTTCCCAAAGCTCAAAAGAGGTATGGATTCTTTGGAGGCATTGAAAAAACGGGAATAGTCGGAACGCCCGATGAGTGCATAGAGAGGATTAAGAAAAAAGCGGAAAGAGGGGTTAGTAAGTTCACCATATTCTTCTCAGATATTATGAACCCCGACACGCTGCGTTTCTTTGCAAAGGAAGTTATGTCTGCTTTTGGGGATTAAGAGGGAATTCAACTTTTTCCTATAAACCGTAGAACTGAGAAGAGAAAAACTAGCTGTTGGAAATCTCTTTGGGAGTAACCTCTTTAACATTGTCATACTAGCACTTGACGATATTCTCTATACAAAAGGACCGATTCTTTTATATATCTCTGAACATCATATTGTTACCACGATCTCTGCCGTAATGATGATGGCTATTGCAATCATAGGTTTGACATATAGGGCGAGTAAGAAACCACTTTTTCTTGCTTGGGATTCTATAGGAATTTAACGGTAACAGAGGAGGACACGTTGGAAGGGGTAGTGAAAAGATGCTCCGCTACGATATCAACCGTATCCCGTGTGTGCGTGGTGGAGTGCCGGTGGAGATAGCGGCACGACACGACCTGTTAAAGCTGATTTTACAGAATGAGGAGTTCAAGTAAGGCAACAAGCAGAGTAAACGAACGGCTAACCCTGACTCTAAGTGTGGAACTGGTTAAATGAAATATTAAGCCTTGCTCTCTGCTCAAGATACTTGGCCCCGCGGTGTCTTGTGTCGTGTGATCTCATACCTTAAAAACATGCATAATATAAGGGCAACATGGTAGATAATACAAAACCCTTTGCACATCCATGGAAAAACATCCTCGAGGATCTTAATGTATCCGCAGATAAAGGGCTAAGCACCACAGAGGTTAAGAGAAAACTTAAACAATACGGCCCAAACCGTCTTCGGGAAGCTAAGAGAAAGAGCACTTGGCTTATTCTTTTCAATCAGTTTAAAAGTCTAATTATCCTGCTTCTTGCTGTAGCTGCTGTGTTGGCATTTGCCTTTGAAGATTGGATAGAGGGTGTAGCTATAGTAGTGGTGATTGGTATCAACACGGCTATTGGTTTTTTCATGGAGATTAAAGCCATTCGCTCGATGGAAGCGCTAAAGCGATTGGTTCGCATAAATACAAGGATACGTCGTAATGGTCAAATCCAGGAGGTTTTGGCGGAGGAGCTCATTCCGGGAGATATTGTGCTACTTGAGGGTGGTGATATTGTCCCCGCTGATATTCGACTAATCGAGGCATCAAAGCTCCAAGCCGATGAATCTTCACTTACAGGGGAGTCGGTACCGGTAAGCAAACAGGTGGAACCGGTTGAAGATGATGTTCCTTTAACTGAGCGTTCAAATATGATTTTTATGGGAACCGCCATAACCCGTGGGTCATGTGAAGGTGTGGTTGTTGCGACAGGAATGAATACGGAGTTAGGTCAGATTGCTTCTCTTGTTGAAGAAGCTGAGGAGGAAGGCACTCCACTTGAAAAACGCCTTGACCAACTGGGTTACAGGCTAATCTGGGCAACTCTAGTGATCACAGCTCTCGCAGCTATCACCGGCGTTTTACGTGGCAAAGAATTATTCCTGATGATCGAGACGGCTATTGCTCTTTCAGTGGCAGCTATACCCGAGGGATTACCTACAGTTGCAACCATTGCTCTTGCAGGAGGTATGATGCGTATGGCTCGACGTAATGCCTTGGTCAATCGCCTTTCTGCGGTTGAGACTCTTGGTGCGACGAACATTATCTGTACTGATAAAACTGGCACGCTTACAGAAAATCGTATGACAGTCACTCGGATTGCCATTGATTTAGGTGAGGTGGAGGTTGGGGGAGAAGAATTTAGTAACAAAGGTAAGTTTATTCGTAATGGAAAAATCGTTGATCCATTGAGTGACTATATTCTACGACAAGCACTAGAGGTTGGTGTGCTTTGCAACAACGCATCTTTGCAAGAAGGAGCTGATAGTAAGGTTAGTGGTGTAGGTGATCCGCTAGAAGTGGCGCTTCTCATTGCTGGAGCAAAAGCAGAAATATATCGGAACAATCTTATTGGGACTGCGCCAGAAGTACGTGAGGAGGCTTTTGTTCCTACTGTTAACATGATGGCTACATTTCACAAGGAGGACGGCCGATATCGCGTTGCTGTAAAAGGTGCTCCTGAGTCTGTGCTAGAGGTTTCTTCGAGTGTTCTTAGCACCGATGGTGAAATAGGAATGTCACCGGCACTTCGCCAAAGATGGCTGGAACATAACAGGGAGATGGCTGAGAAAGGGTTCCGTGTTCTCGCTCTTGCAACAAGAACAGTAGATACAGTCGAGGCTAACCCTTACGAGCATCTTACCTTTCTTGGACTAGTTGGTCTTCTTGATCCACCGCGCTGGGATGTGAGTCGGGCTATACTTCAGTGTCGAGAGTCTGGAATCCGAGTTGTTATGGTTACAGGTGACCATCCCTCTACAGCACGCAGTGTAGCGTTGGCTGTAGGCTTAGTTGATAAGTACGATATTGAGATAATACATGGCAAGGATCTTAAGAGTCCAGATCAATTACCTGAGAGGGAACGTCTGCGTATTCTGCAGGCGCTTATTTTTGCACGGGTCAGTCCAAAACAAAAGCTTGATCTCATTGCGATCCATCAGAAAAACGGTTCTACTGTTGCTATGACTGGTGATGGAGTAAACGATGCACCAGCTCTTAAAAAAGCCGACATCGGCATTGCTATGGGGATGCGGGGTACTCAAGTGGCACGTGAGGCCGGTGACATGGTTCTCAAGGATGATTCATTCTCCACTATTGTGCTTGCTATCAAGCAGGGACGCATCATCTTTGGCAATATCCGTAAATTTGTCCTTTATCTCATTTCATGCAATGTTAGTGAGATTATGATTGTCTCTGTTGCATCGTTTGTCGCTGCTACGTTGCCAATTCTTCCTCTTCAGATTCTGTTTCTAAATCTTGTTACTGATATTTTTCCGGCACTTGCTCTCGGTGTGGGTGAGGGAGATCCGCAAATAATGAAACAACCACCTCGTAATCCAAAAGAGCCAATTTTGACGTTGCAGCATTGGTTAGCAATAGGTGGATATGGTGTGATGATAACAGTGTCGGTTCTTGGAGCCCTTGTGATCGCGTTAAATTGGCTACAAATGGAGGAAAAGCAAGCCGTCACTGTTTCATTTCTCACGCTGGCCTTCGCCCAGCTATGGCATGTTTTTAACATGCGTGATCGCGGTTCAAACTTCCTTCAAAACGATATCACTCGTAACCCGTTCGTATGGGAGGCGTTAGGATTATGCACTGCCTTACTTTTAGTCGCCATCTACCTTCCCAGCTTTGCCACTGCGCTCAATATAGTTCATCCTGGCAAAGAAGGATGGATACTAGTACTGATCATGAGCAGTATACCGTACGTAATAGGACAGGCCCTGAAGTCTATAAAAGGGGGTAATCGTAGCATTAATAAAGAAAGGAGGTAGCGCCCTGTAGCGTTTTCTATAAGTCGCTTCGGGTAGAATAATTTTTATGAAGACTGCGGATTTTGATTACAATCTTCCTCAGGGATTAATAGCATTCTATCCCCTCCAAAATAGAGAAGAGTCCAGATTGATGGTTCTTTTGAGGAAAGAACAGAAAATAGAACACAGAAGATTTTACGAATTGCCCGAATTCTTAAAAGAAGGGAATGGGGTTGTGCTAAATAACACGAAGGTCATACCTGCGAGGCTTTTTGGAAAAACTGACGCCGGTAAAGAGTTCGAGGTTCTTCTTGAAGAGAGAATAAACCCCCGGCTCTGGAAAGGGATTATGAGAAATCCCAAACATGGGATGATGATTGAGTTCGATGGAGGATTGAAGGGTAAGGTACTGAGAGACGGAAGAGACAGATGGCTGGTTGAATTTGAGGAAATAGCCGACGGTTACATAGAGCGTTTTGGAAAGATGCCTCTTCCTCTGTATATTCGGCGTGAGCCGGAGGAAAGGGATAGGATTTTTTACCAAACGATTTATGCAAAGGCCGAAGGCGCCATTGCTGCCCCTACGGCAGGGCTTCACTTTACGGAAAGGCTTTTAGATGAGATATGTGAAAAAGGAGTGGAGATTCAATACGTCACACTCCATGTGGGAGCGGGAACATTTAAGCCCGTTAAAACCGATGACATCAGAGAGCATAGTATTCATCCCGAATATAGAGAGATTCCTGAACAAACCGCCCTGGCTGTGAATAGAGCCAAACGAGAAGGTAGAAGGATAATTGCTGTTGGAACTACAGCAGTAAGGGCGCTTGAGTCTGGGGTGGATGAGAGAGGGAACCTGCAACCTGCGGTTGGTCTCACTGAGCTTTTCATTTACCCAGGTTTTCAATTTCGGATTGTTGATGGTCTAATTACGAATTTTCATCTTCCCCGCTCTACGCTTCTTATGCTAGTGTCGGCATTTGCAGGAAGGGAGTTTATTATAGAAGCGTACGAGGAAGCAATAAAAGAAGGATACAGGTTTTTGAGCTACGGGGATGCGATGTTGATATTGTGAGAATCTATTTGATTTGACTTTGACTCTGATGTCGTTTATCAATTTTCTATGGCCGGAAGTTTGCTGATTGTTTACGAACCGCTCGATATGTTTATAGAGAAGAAGGGCTACTGGGATGACTACGTTACCTTTTATGAAAAATACTGGGGCGGACCGACTTCTCCGTTTGGGGTTTGGTTTGGCCAGGAATACGAGACTTTCAGGAAGGCACTCTCGGAACATCTTGGCATTAATGAAGAAGAGATTGAAGACTGCTTCTTTATGAAGGATAAAGAAGGGTATTATATTACCCCTCTTGGTTCTAGAGCGAAATCATACATTTTGTCTTCCGAGAATTACATACCACTTGAATGGTTCCTTCTATTTAAAGATGAAGAGAGAGAATTTTTTTATACCCCCTGGGGATTTTCGGGAATACATTACGATGCGAAGATCACTCTCGGTCTCAAGAGACTTAAAGAGGCGGATGAGATTATAAGAAAAGCGGTCGAGGAGCATAGAAAGGGTGAGTTGCCTATTTTTCAGAAATTAGGTGAGATTCAAATGGGAATTATTGAACTGGAGAAATGGCTTTCGAAATTTGACCCTTCTGGATACGTGCTCCTAAATTATGGGGAGGTATCTTCTTTTATTCATCCTTATACATTGAAAAACGAGCGTTCAGTAAAGGAGATGTGGGATGTGATTTCTCTTGTGAAGGAAGGGCAAATTGATAAGGCTCAAGTGGTGATTAATGTGATGGTTGAGAAGTGGGAAGACATACGAAAAAAGGCTTCCGGAGATGTTAGCAAATCTACGATTCAATAGAATGGCAAATAAGAAGGCTGTGGGTTTATAATAGCCACCCATGCAGGTCCAAATTGAAAAACTGATATTTGGCGGAGCGGGAATCGGGAGAGTCGGTGGAAAGGTCATCTTTGTAAGGGGTGGGATTCCCGGAGAGACTCTAAAGGTTAAAATCACAAAAGAAAAAGGGCGATACGCTGAGGCTGGAATCGAAGAGATTTTGAGACCATCCTCTGAAAGAACTCTACCGCCATGTCCTGTTTTCGAATGGTGTGGAGGTTGTCAGTGGCAACACATCGCTTACTCTTGTCAACTCAAGTATAAAGAAGGAATCTTAAAGGAAACGCTCGAGAGGATCGGGGGGCTAGAGGGTGTTGAGATTGAACCCATTGTCCCTTCTCCAAAGGAATACGGCTATAGAAACAGGGTTACACTTTCGACTTGGGTTCAAAAAGGAAAGCGTTGCGTTGGCTACCATGAAGAGAGGAGTAAAGGACGGATTGCAATAGAGGGTTGCCCTATCTCTTCAAAACCTATAGATAGGGCTATTTTTCGCCTTGCCAAATCTTTAATAAGCGCTCCGCGCTGCCCTTTGAAAAGAATCCATATCGCATCCGACGAGGGCACAGCTTACATTGACTTTATGTCAGTCTGGAAGAATGACTCGAAGTGGCTCAGCTCGATTCGTAATCATTTAGGAAAATTTGGAGAAGAAGAGATTTCAATCGCGGAAAATAAAGGAGAGTTTGAGTTTAATCTCCTTGGACTTAGATTCTATTCTGCTCCTTCGGTATTTATTCAGGCAAATAAAGAGATTAATGAGCTATTGGTTCAAACCGTAGGCGAGTGGGCGAATCTGAGAGGTCATGAGAGGGTTTTAGACCTGTACTGTGGAATCGGGAATTTCTCACTCTATGTCGCGAAAAATGCCAGAAATGTTGTTGGAGTGGATGTCAACGCAAAGTCTTTGAGCCTGGCAAACAAAAGCGCAGAGGCAAATTCAATAACAAACATGGTCTTTGATGCCTCTCCATCTGAGCTTTTTATTGAAGAGGCGGTAAGACAGGGCAATAAATTCGATCTCATCATTCTTGATCCGCCGAGAGAAGGAGCAAAAGAGGTATTGAAAGGAATATCGAAACTTTCTCCGAAGAAAATCATATACGTCTCATGCGACCCGCCTACTCTCGCCAGGGATTTAAAAATTCTGACAGAACTTGGTTATCGAATTCTAAAAATTCGCCCGTTTGATATGTTTCCTCAGACGTATCACATTGAATCTGTGGCTTTGATTTCAAAGATTCGGTAGATGCTTAGATGAATTTATACAGACGGGCACGGATAAAATGATGCAAGATACATGATTCATGATGGATAAAAGTTACATCCATCTTGTATTCTGTATCATATATTCTGTATCCTGCATCTTGTATCCTGCTTGTTTTCATTCATGGCTAAATAGCAGACACTACTTCTTATCTCTCTCAACGAATCCTTTTACCGCGAGTCTCAGCGCGTTTAGCTTGATAAATCCGGTCGCGTCTTTCTGGTTGTAGACCTTATCTTCTTCAAACGTTGCCAAGTCCTTCTGATAGAGCGAAAATGTAGAGCGCCTTCCCGCAACCGACACATTGCCTTTGTAAATCTTCATTCTTGCTGTCCCAGTAACGTTTTTTTGAGACTCTTCTATTGCGGATTTGAGCATGGCCATCTCAGGCGAATACCAGAAACCGTAATATATAAGCTCGGAGAATCTCGGAACCAGCGTGTCTCTGAGGTGCATGACCTCTCTATCAAGGGTAAGTGATTCTACCGCTCGATGGGCAGCGTGGAGTATCGTTCCACCGGGGGTTTCATAAACGCCTCGGGATTTTATCCCGACGAATCTGTTTTCCACCATATCCACTCTGCCCACTCCGTTTTTTCCCCCGATTTCGTTCAGTTTGTAGAGAAGCTCTACGGGAGAGAGTTCTTCCCCGTCAACCCTCACGGGCACGCCTTTTTCGAAGCTGATGTCAATATAAGTGGGTTTATCGGGAGCCTTTTCAGGAGAAACCGTCACCTCAAACATATTTACGGGCGGTTCAGCCCATGGGTCTTCAAGTATGCCTCCTTCATAACTCGTGTGGAATATATTTCTGTCACAGCTATAAGGCTTGTCCGGCGTTACAGGAACCGGGATCCCGTGATTTTTTGCATAAGCGACGAGATCGGTTCTTGATTTTAAGTTCCACTCGCGCCACGGGGCTATTACTCGAATCCCAGGCTCAAGCGTATAGTACGTAAGTTCAAATCTTACCTGGTCATTTCCCTTTCCTGTCGCTCCGTGCGCTACGGCGTCGGCACTTTCAATTCTTGCGATTTCGATCTGCTTCTTTGCAATAAGGGGTCGGGCAAGAGACGTTCCCATAAGGTAAGTCCCCTCATAAACTGCGTTCGCCCGAATGGCGGGAAATATAAAGTCCTTTACGAATTCTTCTCTTAGGTCTTCAACATAGACCTTGGCCGCACCGGTCTTTATTGCCTTTTCCCTTGTTTCATCTAGGTCTTCTCCCTGACCTAGGTCGGCTACAAAGGCCACCACATCGGCCCTGTATTCTTCAACAAGCCATCTCAGTATCACGGATGTGTCGAGACCGCCTGAATAAGCAAGAACTATCTTCTTTATCTCTCCCATATTTGCAAAAGCCTCCAAGAAGGTTTCAGGACAGCGGAAAAGAATCGGCCATTAAGTCACAAAGAAATAAAAAGTCAGGCAGGAGTATTCTTTTTCTTGTGACTCCTGAATTCTCATGATCGTCTCTTTATTGTTTGGATATTCTCCATAGGACTAGCGTGACTGACCGCTTCCTCTCAGGTCATAAAGATAAAAGGTGACTCCTTTAGACTCGTAAAACTTCTCCAAGGAAAAGCCAACATACTCCAACCTTTCCAGGTCATCTCCCTTATACACCGTACGCTTCACTTCCTCAGAAAGTTTGCAGACCAGCGGAATATCCCTTGAAGGATTGTCCTGACAAATAAAACTAAGCTGAAACTCTCCATCAAGCGAGATGTTGTTTGGAAGGGCCAAACCTACCGCTACATAGGCGTTTAAAAGCTCAATCACTCTAACGACGCTGCTTCCACCCGCCGCCTCTCCTAAGCCTACTACCTCAAACGTATAGCCATAGGAATTGACCCGTATGTTTTGCTCTTTCATTGAATCCAGATTCCAGTAGTCTTCCGGGTCTATAAAACACACAATCTGTATCATTTTATCCTCCGAAGGTTGAAAAGATTCTCACTTAGAAATTTAACCCAGTCAAATATTAAATCAACCCTATAAAGTTGAGATGGTTTCCCACTTTTTTGCCGTCTCTTCTGTATGAATGAAACCCTCCGCTGCATTTCGTGCAGATTCCTATTACCTCAACATCCTCCACACCCTCCCTTGTCAGGGCATGTCTGTTGGCTTCCTTTAAATCAAGGACGTATTTGGAATCTCCTTTTCTAAATAAATATCTCTCGCAATCGCTGAATTTATTCATAAATAGAGACGCTACCTCTTCTCCGACCTCGTAACAGCACGCTCCAATGGATGGCCCTACCGCGGCGCAAATTCTCGACGGCGCGATTCCAAAACTCCTCTCCATCTCAACTAGCGTGGCTTTTGCGACCTGGGAAAGTGTTCCCCTCCAGCCCGCGTGAACCGCGGCTACAACTGAAGCAGACCTATCAACCAAAAGTATTGGCACGCAGTCTGCCGTAAAAACCCCAACACCTGTGCCCTTCAAATCTGCAACGAGTGCGTCTCCTTTTTGTTCTAATTCTTTGAATTTATCTTCAATTACAAAGACCTTACTACTGTGAATCTGGTTTAACGTAGTGATATTGCTAAGCTCAAATATCCCTGCCGCATCGGATAGGCTCCCGTTAAAACCCCTGTTTGAGAAGCCATGAACGACGCCTCTAATTTTGGATAAGCTTTGAGATTTAACCCAGTTCATTTCTTTTGAAGCCGTCCTTTCAAGAGTTGAATGTCGTCAATCCATACAGTCCCTGTGCCATTGATAACGAGGTTGAGTTTTATATTATCGGGTTTGCTTTCCTTCCCCAGAAAGAATGCTGCTTCCTGTTTTGTCCACTCCTTGGTGCCTGCCATCTGGGTCAAACGCCTGCGGGAGAATAGCTCTTCTTTTTTATCGGGAAAGTGACACCTAATCTCCAGATAAACTTGGCCATTTAGGTTTCCTGTACGAACGTGGGCTCTATAAATCAATCTGGCATTCTCAATATCTACATCTCTTATCTCAAAGAGGTGCACTGTCCTAGGTTCTGTTGTGGTAATTCGCAAGGATCCGTGACCATCGCTCGAAATCTGTTTGTCAATCTGAACGCCCGATTGCTCCATGATCCCATTAAGGCTGTCAATGGGGAACCGTTTTAATTCAACCTCTCGATTTAACCAAGAGGAACAGCCAACTATACAGATAAGCGCTATGCATAATAAAGGGATTCTACTCACACTTCCTACCCTCCTTTTGAATTAGCCGAATTTATTATAGGTTCCCCATTTTGATTTATTATATGTAATTAATTCATCTTATCTCAATTTACAAGTTTTGTTTTTTTGAGCGTAAATTATTGCCTACTGCTGTTGTGTTTTTACGTTAATTCGAGGATTATCCATTTTGTCCTTCCAATATATTAATTGCCCTCTTCATATCATCTGGAATTTCGGCACGAAATTCCATTCGCTTCCCCATCCTGGGGTGCATGAAACCGAGTGATAATGCATGGAGCGCATGCCTTCCCAGGCTCTTTGAGGCCAACTCTAATAAATCGGATTTGTGTCTTCTCGGTCCATAGACCCTGTCGCCTAGAATTGGATAACCATTTTCAGCAAAATGAACCCTTATCTGATGCGTTCTTCCGGTCTTAGGTTTGACATCAACCAGGGTTGCGCATTCGTATCTCTTTATAACCCTCCATAAAGTGAGTGCTTCTTTTCCAACCCTTGCCCTTATGGACATCTTTATTCTATCCGTTGGATGTCGGCCTATGAGAGAAGAAAATGAGCCCGATTCTCCTTTAATTCTCCCGGCCACAAGGGCAAGATATACCTTTTCAACCCTCCGGGACTTAAATTGATTTACTAGGGACTCATGCGCAAGATCGCCTTTTGCAACTACCATTACGCCTGATGTGTCTTTATCCAGTCGATGTACTATCCCCGGCCTCAGTTTTCCTCCAATTCCGGAAAGACTCCTGCACCTGTAAAGAAGCGCATTCACTAGAGTTCCATCTCCCACCCTCGCTCCGGGATGGACGGTCATGCCCGCAGGCTTATTAACTACAACAATATCGTCGTCTTCATAGAGAATGGGAACGGGTATATCCTGAGGTTCAGCCTCCAGGGGTCGCGGTGGAAGTTGGATTACAGAAACGCTCTCGCCGCCGCTTAACTTCTTAGAAGGTTTTATGGATTTGTCATCCACTAAAATAAGCCCTTCGTCAATCAGCCTCCTTACCTGAGAGCGTGTAAGGTCGGGGAGAAGATGAGACAGAGCAATATCCACCCTCTTACCTGCAAATTCCGGAGGCACATGAAACTCTTGTCTATTCTTCTCTCTGTTCGTGCCCATAATTTGCATGCAATCAATCTGTGATTGGATCTTCAACATTCGGTGTTGTCTAACGAACGAATTCCGTGTGTCACTCTAACAAGAGATAGGTGACACCGGGGTTCGCTCCTACAGTTGCAATAAAAATAATTCTAGTTTCCTCTTTTTTTCTTTTCTTCAATCATTCTCCTAGCCGTAGATGTGACTACCCCAGGAATGTTCCTATTGTTCATAAGTGCCTTAAGTTCTGTACTCCTTAGATGAGAAATAAGATTAAGAGATATATGGGGCGGCGTCTTGGGATTATGGACTAAAGATGCTTTAACCTGGTAAATTCTCGCCCACTTACGAGTCCCTGCAATCTCGCAAAGCACCTCTTCGTCAACAGTTCTTGATTGGGCGATAAGTATGGCTTCCATATCGGTAAGATGCGGATTTTTTAATACAGCGCAGGATACAATCCTGTGTGTGTCACGTACCAGAATGGCTCGCGCCTCTCTATTTCCCAGTATGGCGAGCTTTAACCTTTCCGCTATGTTCATCCGTTTTATTCTGTGGAACAGGCTCTCACGCCTTTCTTCATTCGCCTCCTCTTCAGCTTCATTTATGAGGTCTTCGGAGAGATAAATTCCATCCAGAAAAGATTCCTGAATGTCTTCGAGACCAGTCCGGGAGTTAAACCCATCCTGCGGCTCCTCTACCATCCCGGTCTCTAAGTCTTCAATAACTTGGCTCGGTTCGCTTCCTTGGGGTGGCTCTGGATAAGGGGTGGGAATTTCGCCCTTTTTATCCAAATAGAGCCGGAAGAAAGAAATTACCTTATCGAGTGTAGAGCGACTTATAGAAGGATTTTTGCTTAGGGCCTCGACAATGGCTGCCGAACCCAAGATTCGCTGCTGATTATCGGCTATCAGTTCTATAATGGATTGCGTGCGAACCGTTTCGGCGAGATACGCAATCGTGCCATCGCTTGTTGAGTGATTTAGTATGATCTTTTGAATTTGAGATTCGCTCCTTGTATTTCTTGCAACCCAATCGAGAAGCTCAGGTGGAGTAGAGGTATTGAGGAGCACAGCTGCCATCACCCCTTCTGGCATGGATTTTAGGGATGTCTCGGCTTCTTTGCTTATTTCCTCATCCATATCGAGAGTGAGGCTGTAAAGAACAAGGGCAAGATCTATTGGGCCAATGGGTATAAGACCGCGCGACGCCATAAGACGCATCTCTTTTGGTAGAGAGGGGTCAACAAACTTCCTCAAATGGTCAGAAATTTTCTCTAAAAAATTCATATCGGACTAAAGAGAATACTGAACGGAACAAAACGGTGTCAAACATGATTCCTCTGTTAGTTTTATTTTAAGTAAAGATAATAAAAAGTAAAATGTTAATAATCTCAATCAGTTCTCATCCTCAACTTGCTTTGTGTCAACATTTGAATTGAAGTTGCCCAATACTTCAACCGCTTCCCTTAGAGAATCCTCTGGATGTGTGTATCTCATAGTCATTTGCAACGTGCTATGA
>JBLNAE010000233.1:0-4135 GCA_050259195.1 Ignavibacteriales bacterium | reverse complement strand
CACGCATTCCATTTTCATTATATTCCGTATCTTCTTCATCTCCATAAGAAGTGCTAATCCATACCCAAGATAAGAATAGAAGAATTATAAAGAATATAATATGTTGTAGTCTGTTGCTCATTTCACATCCTTAGCCACTAGCTGATTCTCTCAGGTGGCAATTCCTAGATTGGATAGTAATCCTACCATGCTCTGCAAGATAATTTAGAATTTCGTTTAGTTTTTGCTTCAGAACCCCTCTATGTTCCATCTGGCCCATCATTCGCCTCTTTTAATCTGCTATCTATGATTTTGGATCCGGGAAATACGCTCTTTGCGATGTGGATATTCATTAGGCCCTTCGGATCCGGGTTTAAACTCATAAGCCTCTTCAGTTCACCCGCGGTATAGGTTATAACTTCGGGGTCATCTTGCCTAAGCTGAGTGACCATCTGTTCAGTACCGCAAAGCCAGATCTCACAGCCTAAGACCTCTGAGTAGATTTTTATGGCTCTGTTGCGTTTGGATAGTTCGGATAGGCGGAGTTGGAGGATGGATTCCAGATTGAGCATAGTATCGGGTTTAAGGTTTGATTGCGGTTTTTCCGTAATAGGTCTTTCTTCCCTCTTATTATCTGTATCTACTTCAACTAACTTCCATCCCATACTTTAACACCCCTAAAAATTTCTCTTACTCTCTTTCATGTTACAGTGTTACACCACATATATGTGTTACACTGTTACACCACAATCTAATAATTAGAGATATTTAGCTAACTGTAACACTGTAACACCGAGAGATGTTACAGGAAATTTCTCTTGTTACTCCTCCATACACTTCCATTTCTTCCCAGTTATCGGATCTACCACTTCAAAATTTTGTATCAAGTCTGGAAATGTCTCTCCAAGCGTTTCAATAGACGGGAGCAGGCTGGTTTCGGTATCTTCAAATTTTCCTGGTATCAATTTGAGTGGTTTGCCTTTGCCCTCCTCTCCCACATTCTCAACCCATCCATATTCTAGGGCGGGCTTTAGCCAACGTGTGATTGTCATCTTTGGTCTCTTGAATCTTCCCTGTAGCTGTTTAACAGTCACGGAGGCCTTTGTTTGTTCGTATATCTCACCCACGGTCTTTACCAATTCAACGGTTTGAGGGTATTTGTTGTGAAGAGTCAAGTTTAGAGGTTCCTCTAGGAGTGACTTAGCTATGAAATAATCTTCAAGCTTTGCCTCGATGTACCCAACCCCTTCAATTTCTTTTATTTTACGCTGGTGTTGATGAAGTAAAGCCACCACTTCGATGACAGCCAAAATCCTTTGAAAATCCCTTCTCGTTCTTATCGGTTCATTTGGTGTGAGCTCGGCTAAAACTTTAGCGTAGGGAATTCGGACGGGTACAGGCTCAAGAATACGCTGTAGGTTGATTAGAGCTTCGAGTTCGCTCTCGTCTACTTTGGCTTTAACCTCTTGGTAGTCATCTGCAATTTTCCCTTTAATGTTGATGGTTTGATCTACTGTCTCACTTATGGCAATAGAGAAAAGCCGAGTTTCATTCTCGTCATGGATATTAGGGTATGTTGTAGTCGTAATTAATCCGGTCGGTCCTTCACGCTCTATTATTTTAGTTTCATGTTCTTCAAGCTCATTTTTCTTGACTACCGCATAACGTATTTTGTTTTCTGAAAGCAGGGTCCGTATCATGTATTCCGTATATTCTTCTTCCTTAACTCCGTGAACCTCATAGATGATTAGGAAACGGTGAGAGAAAGGCTCATTGAGATATACAAGAGCCTTAGGAGTTAGCCCCGTCAGTTCAATATATGCTTCTTCAGGGAAAAGGTTTAGAATAGTTTTCACTAAGAAACTCTTACCCGCTGATGAACTACCCTTTACAATAACGCTTATGGGTTTGCTCAAGAGTCTCGAGACAACGACAAGATAGAGAAGCAGTCCATTGAAAAATTCACCTACTAATCCTAAATTCCCCAATACTTGTCTTACCCGGTAAAGCAAGTCCGGGCTTTTAGCAAGCTTCAGCGCTGCATCCCGTTTCTTCTGGGATATGGATAAAGTGCTAGGAAATTTCTCTCTGAGTTCTCTTTTAATCTGTGATTCCTTTTGGCTAACCTCAGAGTGAAGGGAAAGGAACTCTACAATAACGTCAAGGAACCTCCTTGTCTCTTCCTCTCTTTCCTTTCCTAGCTTGCACCGTCTGATAAAGGCATCTTTCTTAGAACCATTATGTAGATTGAGTTCTTCTTTAACTATCAGCGCGTCGTCTACATAAACAGAGATTAAGGCTTTACCATCACATAAGTTTGGATTGGATAGATGAAACTTAGAATTCAATTTTGTGATTGCTATATCTTGCTTTTCAGTGGTATGGCAGAATCCGTACTTGTCAGCGAAATTAAGCAGATTTAGCGAGGTCTTCTGAAGCTCTAAAAAGGACTCATCATAGGGTGTTCTGTTGACCAGCGCCCGAAAAGAAGCTGGACCACAATGAACTAAATAGTCATCAAGACCTGTTTTAGACATTAGACACCTCCGAGATTTCGGGAAGGATAATAACTCTTGGCTTTGCCCCTAGCTTTGCCATCTCAATTGCGAAAGCATATCCCGCGTAACAAACGTCAAAGTTGAACCGTGCATCATAATCTAAGACAATTACAACTTCTCTACTTCTGAGCTCTATTTGCTCAAAATCCTCAAGTAAGGCACCCTCGGATCTAAACCCCCAAACGCCACCCAAGCCAACACACGGAAAACCATCCTGAGTCGCTTTGAGGCTCTTAAATTCGCCTTCCGTAAAATAAAGCCTTTGAGAAGCATCTTTCAAAACAGACTGCACTGGCGAGGGAATATACAAATGGTTTTTTGAACCCGTAGGTGAAAGGTATTTCACCTCGTTCCCATTTAGCACAAGCGGTATATCTACCCGGGCTCGATTAAAACCATAAATGGAGTACGGGCTTACAATCCCATCGGACGCAATATCTGTGCGATGCAAAATTTGATTTAATGTTTGTGCAGTCGCTGAAAACAAGCCCGCTTCCTGTATGGTTTTCACATTTAAGCCGTGTTCCTGTGTTAGCTTCTCAAGGTGATGCCGAAAAAGTTGAAATTCGGAAAATGATTTGTTATATTCTTGCATACTTTTTGCTCCGGCTTCTAAGCCCCTGCCGTCCACAAGCGGGGGCTTAGTTATTTTAAGCGTTTATCTTCTGTTTATTTTCTTCTAATCGTTCCTTAACTTGTCAATACAAAGAGAAAATGTCACTAATCGTTCCTTAACTTGGCGATCAAATTTTTGTACTAAATCTCGTATTTGCATATAGAGATTGTGCCCTTCAGGATGAACCTCTGTAGGGCCAGCTATCTGTATACCCTCCAAATCCAAAACAATGTGGACTTCAGCCTTCTTATGCCTCATAAAGGCTAATATCCGACAAATTAAAAAAGTCCGACTGCTTTTTTTAGGGTAATTTAAATTATAGGTTTTAGAGAGGGATTAATTCTTTAGGAAATTTTTTGGATAAGTAGAGTTTCAATCGTTTTCGTACCCTACAAATTACATCTTCATTAAAACCCGTTTTTTTAGCGATTTCTCTATTTGTAAGCTTGCACTCTTGATTATCTTTGTTTTTTAAAAAGTAATTGATGGTAGCCTTGCCCGCAGAAGATCTTTTGAATATAGTTTCTTTACATTCTTTCAGCGTTTTGATAAGCATCTCACCTTCTTGAACGTTGTAGATTACTTCCTCTTGATCACTTGAAGTGTCGACATATTGTACAGGGATATCCTCTTCCTTCTCTCCTCTGTTTGTGACAACGACAGGAGACGGATTTTTAAGGAACCACCATCTTTGCCATTCTTTTTTTATTATCTTCTCAACCTCTTCTTTACTCATCCCCCGCTTTTTTAATCTTTCTTCTAGTTTTTGTATCCTCGGATAATCTGTTAGCTCCTTTACCGATTTTTGCCATACGTACGAGGAATAAAACACAAGTCTTTATCTTCTTTAAATGCGCTTTTTCTGACCTCATTCTCTGAAAGACCCGAAAACCTGTCTTTACAAGCATTCATTAGAGTTCCAAAGAAAATTTCTCCAACTGCGATTTCATCTACCGAGTCCATGTTTCCCCACTTTGAAATC
>JBLNAE010000232.1:0-8540 GCA_050259195.1 Ignavibacteriales bacterium | reverse complement strand
CGGCGTAATTGCTTGGGACTTAGGTCTGTGACAACTTTTACTGCATGCATCTTACCCTCCGCATTGATCTTTTGCTTTATCCTACATTATGTCACAGAACTTTTTAGAAAGCATATTAGATGCCGAAATTCCTATTCTAAAAGAATTTGCTGCCGAATACCTTAAATATCAGAAAGATGTTATAAAAAAGCGTTCATGGCGGCGTGATGAATACGCCTTGAAGCATTTCTTGGAACTGTTCAAAGATAAAAGACTCTCCAATATAATGCCAAAGGATATAGATGATTACAAACAGTTACGGCTTGCTGATGTTACACCCAGCACCGTAAATAAGGAATTAGTTTGTATCAGAAGGTTATTTAACCTAGCTAAGCTCTGGAAAAAACACTTTAGCGAAAACCCAGTATCTCAAGCAAGGTTGCTATCTGTGAATGACTTGAAGGAACGCATATTTACCCTTAATGAAGAAGTGAAATTGTTAAATCTCAGTAACCAATTTTTAAAGCCTATTATTATAACGGCTCTCAATACGGGAATGAGAAAGAGTGAAATACTTACCCTTAAATGGACTAATGTTGAGTTTGAAAACAATTTGATTACCCTTGAGCATACTAATACTAAGAGCAAGGAGATTAGACGAATCCCAATAAACTCAATCATGAGAAAACTTCTACTAGAGCAAAAGCTAAAAAGCGGTGGTTCCGAATATGTTTTTTTAAGTGAAAGTGGAATGCCATATAAACGTCATGATTCTTTGAATGGAGCTTTTGAACGGTTATGTAAAAAAGCCCTGAAGTGGATGGAGAGCTGGAACACTTCAGGGCGAAAATGGAGGAACATAACGAGCTAAGAGTAAGTTTACTGTCATGACTGATTGAAAAACAAGATGGTGCCACTGAGGTTCTTTTTCACAGCAGTAAGCGCACGCAATTTTGTCATTACACAAATCAGGATGTAAAGACTTAACACGTGGATAGGTGACTGTCCCCTGAGAAAAAACTCGCTTATACGCGCTCGGTCTTTTTAAAGACTGATTCATCTCATACTTCCTTAAACATCCCCTTGTGGTAGTGATACCAATCACTCTGGAATTGCTCTTCGGGGTCGTACTGCTTTTTCAGCCGAGTAAATTCGGGGAATTGCGGATAACAAGCTTTAACTTGCTCTGGTGTATCGAACTTATGATTCGTCAGATAGTAACTCCCTCCGCGTCGAGCCGCCATGTCTATAAGACGGCGGTATGCCTGACGGGTTCGTTCCACACCCTGAGGACTGTGTATGGTGTGAACATTAAAGCTTATTTGTGCGTAAGGCTGCTTTGCATAGGCTAAAAAGCTCTCATTGTCTTTCTCGACCACTCCAATATCCCCAAAAATCAAATCCACACGGTTCTTACGGAAATCTTCACGCACTTCATCTATAAACCCCGCGAGGTCTTTCCTTGGGACATAGACCGCGGTTGTAATATCAGAGGCCTCAGGAGTGTCTAGCATTTGGTCAAGTTGATGGTGGTAGCCTTTAATGTACAACCCCATCTGGTGTGTGTCAGACCAATAGAACTGTCCAGATGTGGAAAGATAATAGCTGGACAATTTCTTGAAATACTGCTCTTTATCTTTATGAGCCAGGTAGCAGAGATTTATCCATTCCTCATTCGAAGGCTGCTTTGGATAGTCGGGCACCGGTTTTGGCGTGTCCACGGGGCGATAGCAAAGGAGGATTCCTTTCCGGAGAAAGCCGTTGGATTCCGAGTTAGCATTGTAAAGGAAAGTGCCATAAAGGAAACCGTCTGCAATGCGATTCTCAAAGGCTGGCATCAAATCCTCCACACTTATTATCTCAACAACGCGCTCGACTTTTTGCCTTGAGATGAGACGCAGGGTAACGGAGCAAATAATTCCAAACAAACCGTAGCCGCCTATGGCAAGTCGAAACAACTCAGCATTCTCGTGTCGGCTGCACCTATGCTTATTCCCATTCGCATCAATCAGCACAAAGGATTCGACATCCTGGATGAAAGGCCTCATCTTGAGTCCCCGGCCGTGTATGTTGGAGGCAAGACTCCCACCAATGGAAAGCCAATCGGCCGTCTGCTTTTGGGCGATTCCCCACTGCCTTAGCCGATATTCCTGGGCCTTGAGTAAATAGCCAATCAATATTGGCCACTGGATTCCGGCCTCGACCTCGATAGTGCCCTCTTCGGGATTGAAATTCAGTACCCGGCTAAGTACTGTCGTATCAATTAGAACTCCGCGAGTAGCAAACTGTTGTGCCCCCATAGCATGGCGAGCGCCGGCAATGCAAATCACCTTTCCCTCTTGACGTGCGCTGCATATGGTTTCCTGAATCGCATCAAGGGAATTGGGGTAAACGATGCGGTCTACAAGAGTCGGGTTGAGCTCGGTATGAATATCATTAACCAAGACCCCTCCGGGTTTTTTGACTATGAGCCATTTGGGGTTTGTTTCGGGTTTCGTGATTTTATGTGCACAACCAGCAGGCCATACTGCAACAAGCCCGGATGCTCCTAAGATCACCCTTAAAAAATCTCTTCGGTTCAACGTAGCCTCACTTTCATAACATTAATAAATGCTCTTTCCCGTAAGCATTTAAGAATAGAAGCTTTTGGTTTTATTTATTTTCGTTTTATTTATATGGGATGTCTTTAAGTTCAACAATATAGCCATGAATCTCGGTGTTTCCAATGTTCTCTACGGTATGCTTTACCGGACCTACCCATAGTGCTTCCCCTTGTTCTCCCTCAAGTACTACGTCTTTGCCATTGGGATAGCCGACTTTGACTTTAGTAGGAGGTAATTCGATGTGCACAGTAGCTGAATGAGTATGCATCGCCTCTTTCTCTCCGGGTTTTATCCTAAATTCGAGAACCTGCACGTGCTCATTTTCCAGAAGCACCTTATAAATCTTTGGAGCTACTTTTACTGGGTCTTGTTCCACCAGGTGGTAATCAAACAAACGCCTGTCTATATCATTTCTGTGTTCATCTTTTAAAATATCAGATGCACTCATTACGCCCTCCTTTATATTTTTATTGGGCAGGCTACCTATCAAGATAAAAATTGGGCTTGTTACACAACGGTCTCGACTTCTTATAATTCCTGTGTAGCCAATCCGTATCAGCTCTTTGCTTCAAGCCCCCAGCTTACAATATGTTGCGGAATAACCTCAATAATTACCGTATTCCCTTCTTCAATCGGAGCTTCTCTTTCATACTGGGGGTATTTCTGGTAAAGCAGCCTCCTGAGTTTACGAAACTCTGGCAGTTTAGATATAATCCTTGCTTCACCTTGGATAAGTATTCCTCTGAGATAGGGCCAGATTTCGGTATACTCATCGCATACTAAAGCCACTTTACTATTTTCTTCTAGATTCTTGATCTTTTTTGATTTCTTTCCAGTAGCAAAGTAGATATTATTTCCCTCCATGACATGACACACAGGAACATTATGAGGCACACCGCTTTTGTCAACCGTAGTTACCCTTATCACACGTTGCAGGGAAATAAAATCCTTTTCTGTCTTTTTTAACTTCATTTATAGTTCACTTCTTTTGTAACCTTGCTGAAACCCCCTACTTATTGTAAATGGTATTTTGCAAAAAGAAATCATGATAACCTAAAAAGACAAGCATGATGAAACTCGAGTTTGATATAGTTTCATTGAATGTTTGAATGAAAGCCTCTAATGTAAGGTTTCAATTCCGACACCGCCTTGTGACAAATTAAGAAACACTCTCAAAATAGCCTTCCAATAAATCTCTCAAGTTCGATATTGCACTTGACAATTATGCGGTCAGAGTTCGGAGTCAGACCGGCACCCACTCCACAGTTGTAATTAATCCCACCGGGCAGCTCTTTTCCCCATAACACCACAAAAGCATAGTGTTGCTGCTCGTCGAGAGGCTCAAAATTACCAATAAATCCACTTCCTCCGTAGAACTCAAGGCCTGGCGATAGCTTTGGAAACCATCTATAAAAGAGACCTGCAACATATCCAAGCTCAACGCCCTTGCCTTGGTCGGCCCCGTCAAGAGTTGTCTCAAATATAGGCTCAACATCAACTGTAAAACGGCCAAAGTCTTTTTCCATTATAGGGCGTAGTTCAAATTCCAGCTTGTTGTCATCAAACTGGGGTGTACGATGCCACTCAAGCTCAGCGTACCAGCCAAGGTCTATCGGTAATTCACCTTTCTCGAAGAGCCTTCCGCGCAATCGGTATCTGGAGCCGGCATACTCATATGATTGGTCTTCGGGCCGGGCAAGGTCGACATAAACAGCCGCCTCAACGTGGTCTGTCAATCCATAAGTAATCTCGAAGGAGTTGAGGAGCATCGATTGGCTTGGAAAGATACCAGAGGATATTCCTGTTCCGGGTTCGCTGTGTCCTTTTGGCACAAAGCCATTGAGTGACTCAATTTCGAGTGAGCCTGGCTCCTCAGTCATATAAGGATAAACTTCAAATTCCCAAGGATTAAGTTGCGCGAATGCTGGTCTCGGTAGAAAAGATATTACAAAAAAAAACGTTAGCAGTATAAACTTCAGAAGTACATTTCTCACAATGTTTTCCTGCCGGCAGTGCAATATTTTGTGATAAATCTGATGAAGATTGCCCAAAGGACAACTCATTGAGCAATCCACCGGATTAACATATTTCGTTCAGTATAGTTAAGGTAGATCCCCAGATGGAACAAGATCAAAGTGGCAATTATCCTCAATGTCGTCTCTACCATTAGTTTTATCGATACCTACTTTGCTGTGATAGTTCCCTTATTGTTTTTATGGAAATCGTCAAAGAACTCGTAGGTTCCAGGAGCTAGTGCAGGTAGATAGACGGTAACGGTTTGTCCCGGTGCCACTTCCCTCTCGCGGTTTAGGGAAAAACTTTCAAATTCAATAGAAGATTTGTCGGCATTAGTAACCTTGATTTTGAATGGTGTGTTAGCTTTCACGATCAAGTTATGAGGTTGGAAGCGACCATTTTGGACGCGTAATTCCACGATAATCTCATCTGCGTGGGAAACTGATGGTGAAGCTAGTAAACCGAAAAGTCCCAGTACCAAAGCTGTGACATTAACTTTCAAACTATCTTGCATGATATCCTCCAGTTGATAATGATAATGAAATTCACTTTAAACGAAAATACCTGCAATCCCGAGATTGTCAATAGCCTTCTAATTTCAATGCAGTTGCAAAGTGATAACCTTAAACAACAAGTAAATTACAAGATAGCAAGCGATTTGAGCAGGAAATTCTCTAATAAGCGTAGATAGGTAACATTTAAAATTCTTAGAGCCTATCCGATTAAGATGAAAAGAGGATTAAAAAACTTAAGAGCCATTGATATTAGGCTTTTTTTTGGTATGTATTAGAAATTGAAATTCAAGTTGTGGAAAGGGGTTAGAATAGTGCTCCCCAAGACGAGTTCAAAAGCCGAAAGAAAAAAGACACTCGAAAAATACATATTGAAGAAACGCTTTAAATTTACAAAGCAGAGAGATATTATTTTCGATGAGTTCTTTAATCACCCTGGTTGTCATGTGACATCAGAAGAGCTTTACGAAAAAATAAAAAAACAGAACCCAAAAATCGGATACGCTACAGTTTACAGAACACTAAAGCTTTTTAAAGAATGTGGTCTAGCTTTTGAAAGAAATTTTGGAGATGGCAGCGCCAGGTACGAACCGGTTAAATTTGAAGGAGAGCATCATGATCATCTCATTTGTATTGGATGCGGAAGAATTATCGAGTTTGAAAATCCAAGAATCGAGCATTATTCAAGTGAGGTTGCAAGACTGAATAATTTTCAGATCATAAACCGTAAGCTGGAAATCTACGGCTACTGCTCATATTGTACGAAAAAAAAGAATCATCCTGGATTTAAACCCATTTAGTTGGTCATGGATTCTGATCATCGCTATCTTTATTATATCGGCGGCAGAACCCTGAATGGGCGTATTGACTGCGGTGCGCTCTCCAAATCCTCTTGTCGTCCCGTCTTTGGATTTGCGCTCTGGAATCGGGCGGCGCCGTCACCATTGATGTCTCTTATCTTGTTGAGGGGTCACAATGTTCGTGACAGGGTTGACCTGAAAACAAGCACTTTTATTTAGCCGGTACTATTTTTGATGTTCCGAGAAATGAATTTTCCCTTGTATAGTAGATGGAAATACATTGCAACCCCCCTCTAGTTATGTCACATTGTTACTCACTTGGCAGTATATAATCAAGTATTATTTTGTGGAGAGAAAAAAGTCTCATCTTTCAGAAATATAGGACTAAAGTTATAAGTTCTATCCACAAAATAAGGGAAAAATGGGAATAGCAACGGCTCTACTAGATGACCTAAAGAACCCTCTGATAAGCTGCAAGAGGCCCATAGCAGAGACTTTGACAGACAATCTACCATCACTAGGCTTGCAGTGCTAAACACGGCTACAGAGATTTTAAAGACACATAGAAAGCCCATAGAACTTACCGACGTTGTTTCTATCGCATCTCAGCTAGAGAAATGGGCGTTAGGAGGTGATTAGAATGGACAAAAACGTATATCTCTTGCTAAGGCAAAAGAGCGCAAAGCGCGGAGCTAATTGAGGCTCCGCGCCTGCCTAAATCGCTAGCTTATGTTGCTGCGACTCCCAGCTACTGACAAACAGTAGTATCAAAGCGTGCCCCCTTATCTACACAGATACTGCCTTTTCCATCGTCGTGAGACACGCAAACTATTATCTCACCTCCTGTGCATGTACCATCCATCATCCGCCGTAAAGCTATGTGATAGACACGTCCGTCTCCATTTATACCTCATTTGGTCAGAGAGTTGTAACCCTGGCCATCATTGATACAGGTGTTTGTCTCACGGTCATGTGGCACACATACAAGCACGCTTCCCGTACAGCGCCCACCATAGCTATCATCCGCAGTAAAGTTAATTTGGTAGGCCCTGCCATTGCCGTTCCCTGAACGCTCTGCCCGCAGTAAAACTTGGCTGTCCTGGATCACAGCATCCGGGCTTGTGTCACCAGCCCCGGTGCCTTTAACCGGTTCATCCTGTGTTACGCCAGTGATCGTGACAGTTACCGTGTCATCAGTGGGGTCTGATACGCCTACGATTCCCACTGACACCAGCTTGTGGTTTGGGGGCCAGAGAGTGGCTAAACTAGGTTGAGCCAGATCACAAGCAGGCGAATCATCAACATCTAAGACAGTGATAGTAACATCATTAGGTGTGCTGTCAGTCAGACCATCGTTGACCACAAGCTGAAAGACTAGGGTCTCCCCTCCGTGGTTCACCTGCGGAGCAGTAAAGGTCGGAGTGGAGCTATGGGGATCTGACAAAGTGACTGCCGGCCCACTCAACTGAGTCCATGTGAAGGTTAAAGGATCCGAGTCGGGATCGCTGCTAGCGGTGCCATCTAGAGTAACCGGATTTCCTTCATTTATAGTCTGATTATTGCCGGCGACAGCTGTTGGGGCATGATTGATGTTTTGAACAATGATGTTGACGTTAGCGGTTGAACTCGCAGTCCCATCGCTCACAGTCAGCGCGAAAGTGAGCGTTGCTCCTGCTGTGCCGACAATGGGGGAAGTAAATGACGGTTGCACAGCAGTAGGATCAGAAAGTGTAATTGAGGGTCCTGCGGTTTGGGCCCAACTGTAGGTGATGGTGTCACTATCGGGATCGTAGCTGTTTGATCCGTCAAGTGTCACTGGACTCCCTTCCTGAACCGTCTGATCAGATCCGGCATCAGCCACTGGGGGATGGTTCACGTGCTTGACTACAATGTTTACCACAGCTGGGTCGCTGGTCATATCTCCTTCAGTTACAATGAGCTCAAAGGTCAGTGTGGCACCCCCGAGGGGTACATGAGGGGCGACAAAGGTTGGATGGACTGGATCGGTCAGGTTAAGTGTAACCGCAGGGCCAGCGACCTGGCTCCAGTGATAGGTCAACGTACCCCCATCTAAGGATCTGCTCCCAGAGCCATCCAGCGAGACCAGATTCCCTTCGTTTACCGTTTGATCGGAACCTGCGTTGGCGATTGGTGCCGTACCCTTTGGAGCGGGACCAATAAATTTGCCAAAAGCAAAGGGACCTAACCCCACAGAGACAGTAGCGGTCACAGTGTTAGTAGAAGTGTCTATAACTGAGACAGTGCCGTCCGCAGAGTTCGTCACATAAACGAATTTCCCGTCTGGACTCACATCTACTCCAAAGGGATAGACCCCCACAGGGACAGTGGCGGTCACAGTGTTAGTAGAAGTGTCTATAACTGAGACATTGTTGCTGCCCGAGTTCGGCACATAAGCGAAGGGCTGAGCCTGCACAGAAATGGAACCGTATATTACAACCAGAAACGACAGAAACGTTAAGATCAAAAATAATCCGTTTATCTTCAACCTTGTATTTTTCATGGCATCCTCTTGTTCCAAACCCTAGGGGCTTTAGAAAAGCAGGAGACCTCAGTGGAGGGATTGTATTAAAGAAGAGTTAGAAAAGAAACTAACCCCACTTCGGCAACCC
>JBLNAE010000231.1:0-5696 GCA_050259195.1 Ignavibacteriales bacterium | reverse complement strand
ATATAAGTTTCAAATATGACAAAACCAATTTACCCCACTTCATACGTCTACCCCAACCTGGTTGATATTCTAATTTTATTTATAAACTCTTAGAATATTATGTCACTACCAATAATCTTTTTCAATAAATTGCAGATTTTTTCTTCTATACTATCTCTAAAGAGCCACATAACAATTTCTGAGATAATTCGGGGATGGATTCATGAACTGATAAAGAGGGAAGGATATGAAATTAAATCACAATACCCCTTCAGCAGTGGTGACGCTCCATTCTGGATTCCAAGCAGGAACACCTATAATATTGGATTATATCTACATTGGATATCAGTTGTGAAACGGAAATCTTCCACAGGGTGTTCCGTGGACAGTTGAACAATGAGGGTTAGGATGTCCCGAAAAATAGGCTATTTGAGCCCGTTGATATTTGACTAGAACGGGCTTTTTTCTGAGAGGTAGGGGGATGAAAAAGTGCCAGATTTATTCAAATTGCTAGGGGTAGGTTACTGGGCATTGGGGTTTTAAGAGCTAGGATACCGACTCGGATTTAGAGAATCTCGTTATTTACGGATAAATTAATTCCCTTTTTTATGGATAGATTATCGTGGCGTAACGATAATCTGTTAAAGGATGACCATCTGCAAGTGGTACTAACAGAATTCAGGTTAGAAGTTATTCTGAATCGGTTTCTGTATGGAAGATAGTTTACGATAGAATTGATCCTGCGTTTCCATTCAACCATCTTCTTTCTTAAGTGATGGTTGACCATCAGCCGACTGAATTTCCCTAGGGTAATCCGTTGTACGCAGAACAGTGTATCACCTGCTGAAACCAGTCCGAGTAGTCCAAGTAGTCCACAGAAACAATCCAAAACCCCCTAAAAGTTATATCGAGGGACCAAATGGATTACTTGGACCAGATAGAAAAGATTATGCGAGCTTAAGAGTCATCACCATATAAATAATGTGTTTGAGGGTTCCAGGCTTGTAATACTAAATTTCAAGGAGGTAGCTATGAGCGAGACTAAGCATTTGGTTCCCAAATGAAAAACAGAGCGATAAGCACTACAGGCAGTTTGGGATTTAAACCTAAGAGGGGATTTTAACTGAAGCTTTTGATTTTGCTTGAGCATAGAAAAAATAATTAAAAGGAGGTTTAACATTATGAGTTCATTAACATTTTGGGATGGTATTAAGAGGGAATTTATTCGCGATGGGGTAAAAGGGTTACATTCAGATAGAGCTGATTTCAAAGGGCGGGGAGTTCCACTTAAGGTGAGAGCAAACGCTTATGTTGAAGGCATTTGGAATGGAGCAACCTTGAGGGTACGGATGGCGCATTCTAAGAATTTACAGGAATAGTTCTCTATAGAGAATGGTGAATTCCCGCCGATTTCGGCGGATACGGAACAAACTATTGAATTTATCCAACCCACTCAATTTGTCCATATAGAATACTGGTTAGAAAACCCTAATAAGTTCACCATCGTACGATTTTATCTAGAAATAGACCCTCAAGAGAATTCTATTAACTCAAATAAAGCATTCACGACACAGAAGCGTGTTCAGTTTCATGGTTAATATAGTTACTTCTCTTATTGCTTATACTTTTCAGCCTAAGAAACCCTGGATTGGCTTAATTACTAACACTCATTTCCCCACTGCTCTTTAATTTTTTCACCGAGCTCACGTTAAATTTAGAAAAACCAAGGTTCGTTCGCCGGAAGACAACGGCAAATTAAACACAGACATCCTTGTTCTTGGGCAGTTGAATTAACCTTGGGTAGTTATCCCAGCTATTTTCGTTCCGTCCGCAGTTTTATCAGAATGCGACCTTCATCAGAGCATTAAATGACGATTAAGTTAAGGCGGTTGATTTTAGTGATATGCAGGACCGAATCTTTTTCGTTGACTCAAGGCTTCGCTTAATACCTGAACTAAAACTAAACCATTTTTATTTATCTTAGGATAAATCCTCAATTAGGGCTACGGCATCTTTTAGGTCTCTTGTGTCAAATCCTTCTGTGAACCAGCCGTAGGTCCCAGAAAGCATCTCGCTGGCTTCTTCTTTTTTACCTTGTTTCTGCAACAAACGACCTAAACTCATCACCACTCGAAGCTCCCATGACTTTGCACCCTGCCGTCCGGCTATTGATATTGCCCGACGAAAACAGGTCTCAGCCTCGGATTGGTTCTCAGGAGAGAAAGCCAGAAGCAACTCACCTCTTAGCCGATATATCTCCGCCTCATACCACCGCTCTCTAGTTTTTTCCATTTCGGTCAGTGCATTGTCTATTGTGCTCAGCGCCTCTTTGTTCTGTCCTCCTTTCCTATACACTTCAGCCAGTAGAGCGAGATGATAGGGTCGCCCCAGTTCTGCCCCTTTAGTCTCCCATGCGGCGAGCCCCCGGCGCATCTCTGTAATTCTCTCTTCTTTCTGCTCCTGCCCAGCCAGTATCCCGGTTCGTAGGATAGTTCCTATGGTCAACAAGAGCGTAAACTCCTGATTGTTCGAGAGTGAAATGAGTGCATCTGCCCATTCTTTAGCCAGCTGCCATTCCTGACGGAAATGATGGAGTCGGGCAGCAAAGAGGCGGGCAAAAGCCAAGCTATAGGGATGATTAAGTTCCTGAGCCAGAGCAAGCGCCTCGTGGATTCTCTTCAATGCCTGGTCTGGATAGCCAACTAGCCATAGGGTCAAGGTCACAAAGGATAGGCTGTTCACCCCGCTGTCCACATTATAAAGTAAGGCATAAGAACGGTGCCTCTGAGTATGATAATAGATAGAAATAGATTGCTCCAGGTATACCCGAGCAGAAGTAAACTCTCCGAGATAAAACAGGGTTATTCCTATCATCTGGCGGGCCAGTAAAAAAGATATTGGATCTTGTAAACTCTGAGCCAGACGTAGAAGCTGTTCCGCTAACTCGTATGCCACTTGAAGCTGCGCCCGCATCATATAAAACGACCATAGTCCCGTCAGTACTGGAAAGAGTTGAGGAGTTTCTCCTAACTGCTGGCACAACTCTCGCGCTCGTACGTAAGTTTCTTTCACTTCTGGGGCTGCATAGCCCTTAGTGACTATTAAAGCGGGCCCAAGAATGGTTTGCAAACTCAGTTCCTTCCGGTTGCGTTCCGGAGTGTCCGGCAGAATTTTAAGCGATTCTAGTCCTTTGGTGAGATGGCTTATTGCCTCTATATTAGCCGAGCGTTCGATGGCTTTCTGACCTGCCTTCTGCCAGTAGGTGATGGCCTCCTCCTTTAAACCTCCCTCTGTGTAGTGATGGGCAAGAAGTTCAGGTTGTGTTTCGACTATCTCTGTAAATTGCTCCTCTAATGCCTGGGCAATCCTCTGGTGATACCGCCGCCTCGTGCTCTTTAATAAAGACTTATAAGCCGTCTCCTGAATTAGAGCGTGTTTGAAGAGATATTTGGCCTTAGGTATGAGTCCCTGCTGGTAGAGAAATTCAGCTTCCACTAACCGAGTTAGCTCTCTTCGCAAAGTTGCCTCGTCTAAAGGCGATACAGCCTGAATTAACTCGTATGTAAACTCTCTACCTATAATGGCTCCAAGTTGAGCTACCCCTCTAGCTGTGGTCAGCCGATCTAGCCTTGCCATAAGCGAATCTTGCAGTGTAGTAGGGATCGCAAGTGTTGGCAGAGGTGCTATCAGCATATACTTCCCATTTTTCTCTCTTAAGAACCCTGACTCAATCACCATCTTTGTCAATTCTTCCACAAAAAGGGGTACCCCATCGGTTTTTACTATAATCTGCTGAACCACCTCCGCTGGAAGAGCTTTGTCTCCCGCCACATTCTCAATCATTACCTCCACCTCTTTTCGATCTAAGCGAGTGAGTATAAGATTGATTAGATGCGACCAGCCTATGGTGACCTCAGTCGCACGAATAGCCCACGGAGGGCTAAACTCCGGGCGAAATGTAAGAACAGTGAGGTTAGGAGCCTTATGTTCCTGGTCCACAAGAAGATCCAGAAGCTCTAGAGTCGAAGGATCAGCCCAGTGTAGGTCTTCCACTACAAAGAGCACTGGCTGATTCTCTGCTATCTTTATGAGCCAAGCTAGTAAAGCTTCCTGGGTCTTTTCTTTCTGTCTCTGAGGGGTCAGGTTGAGAGGTGGATAACTCTCAGGAAGCGGGAGAGAAAGGAGGAAGGCAAAGAGTGGGACTGTGTCTTCTAGAACAAAGCGATATTGTGAGAGACCAGTCTCTAACTTCATCAGCTTTGCCTGAGAAGAATCTTCCCTTCTAAACTCAAGCGACCGTTCCAGAAGATCTATCACAGGATAAAAAGCACTATTCCGGTAATACGGCATGCACCGACACTTTAGCCACACATGAGTCTCGCTTGCCACATGCTGTCTCAGTTCTCGCAAAAGGCGGGATTTACCAATCCCTGGCTCTCCAACAAGCACTGCCACTTGCCCCCTACCTTTCTTCCCACGCTCCCAGCGATCCAGCAATATCCCTATCTCCCTCTCTCTCCCAACAAGTGGAGTTAAACTCATGCCGACAGACGCCTCAAAATGGCTGCGGATCCTCCTTTCATCGATGACTCGGTATACCTGAACTGGATACGCAATCCCCTTAAACGTGTGAATACCAAGGTCACGGCACTCAAAATACCCATGTATTAATTGATTGGTCACTGAGCTAATTATCAGAGTGTTGGGTTGAGCTATCTCCTGCAGTCGAAAAGCAATGTTTGGCGTATCTCCTAAGGCAATCCGTTCACGCTTTTCTCCTCCCCTCGTTTCTCCTACTACTACAAGTCCCGTGTGAATACCCAGTCGAACAGCTAGCTTGCTGTCCTTGTCCCGATGGCAATGAGTATTAAGCCTTTCTATTGCCGCCAAAATCCCTAGCCCAGTGCGTACTGCTCTTTGAGCATCGTCTTCATGAGCCATGGGATAACCAAAGTAGACAAGTATTCCGTCACCCAAATACTGTGCTATATATCCATCAAATTGGTGGATCACTTCTCCACAGACCTCTTGATACGCTCCAATTACATCGCGTAGCTCCTCTGGGTCGAGTTGCTCTGCAAGAGTTGTCGAACCAACTAAATCACAAAACATCACCGTTAACTGGCGGCGCTCAGCTTCCTCTGTCAGGGCAGGTTTGGGAGCTGTAGTCTGCCCCGTGAGAGGGGTGCCACACTTGCCACAAAAATTCATCCCCTCTGGATTTTCAAAGCCGCAGCTTAGACAACGCATTCTCGCCATCTTCTTAATTTGGTTTAGACCAGCTGTATCACGATTTATGATTTCTCTATGTGGGAAGGCGTTGATAGAGGAGAGTTAAAAGAATTCTTAGGATTCTTAAGAGAAGTAAAAATAATTATCTTTGGAATTCCCATAAGGCAGCCTACCCCAGCTCAGCATTTCTCAACTGTTTCATCCTCCCTTCAAGGTGATTATAGATGAAATCAGAAAGGGAAGTCAATAAGGTGTACTGGTTCAGGACATATGAGACAAAGTTGAGGGGTAATTGGTATGAATAATGCCCTTGTCTTTGAGAAATTGCAATGGCGTCTTGTAGCCTAGTGCCTGATGCGGTCTAATACAGTTATATATGTAGTTCCAGTGTCTGAGCTCTTTATTGAGTTCAGTTACAGTCCAAGGACAATCATTAACCTCATAGAACTCCTCTGTATGCGTTCTCTGTACCCTCTCAACACACC
>JBLNAE010000230.1:0-4098 GCA_050259195.1 Ignavibacteriales bacterium | reverse complement strand
TAAATAAAAATTTAGTTGAAAAATCAGCAAAAATCAATTCCGGCGTAGCTCAGTCGGCAGAGCGAGTGGCTGTTAACCACTGGGTCGGGGGTTCGAATCCCTCCGCCGGAGCCAAACTTCTCCAAATATTACAGATAGTTACAACGCAAGGAGTTTTAAGCTAAGGGTTTTTGCTTTTGTGTGTCAGTGGATTTGTCAGTAATTGAATCTGAAAAATACCTGCTTAGTGTCTCAACAGCCTCTTTAAGAGAATCATCCGGGTGAGCATATCTCATAGTCATATCAATAGTCGCGTGCCCTAGAATCTTGCTTACCTTTTCTATACCGACCCCTTCCTCTATCATCCTAGTTGCAGCAGTGTGTCTAAGGTCGTGGAATCTCAAGCCTTGAATGTTTGCCCTCTTACATGCCATTCCAAAGGCTCTTTTAAGTGCATTTGCATTGTTTGGACTGTAAGGTTTACCTTCGGGGGTTAGAAATACATACCCACTTTGTCCAGTCTTTAACTTCTGCTCTAATAGGGCTTTTCTGAGAGTTAAATTGATAGGAACCAATCTTGTTTTCTTGCTCTTAGAAATGGTATGTCTAATAGTAATCAGATTATTATTAAAGTTTACATCTTCCCAGGTTAGGCTAAGAATTTCCCCCTTTCTCATCCCTGTAGTAAGCGCCGTGATTATAATAGGTTTTAGGTGTGGAGCACTGCAAGAAAGTAATCTTTCTTGTTCCTCTAGTGTCAGGATTCGTTCTATTTGATTATTGACTTGGAGAAGCCCGGACTCGGACACGGGATTTTCACCAAAGAACCTCTTCCACCTTTTGGCTAAATAAAACAGGCGCCTTAGGACCTCGAGCTCACGGTTTACCGTAGAACCTTTTACTTGGGTAAGCCGTTTTTGTTTATAGTCATCAATATCCTTAGCAAATATCTCAGAGAGCCTACGGGATCCAAAGACAGCGTTCCATTTTTTAAGGTGTTCTGTGTCCTTTTTCCAACTCCTCTTTTGTCTCACATCCCTTTGATACTCGATATAGTCTCTCGAAAACTCGCCGAGAGTAGGAATTGTAGCATCTAACATATCATATTGACCGAGCTTTACCTTTTGCTCTACCTTCCTGAGCATTTCCTTAGCCATTGTCTTAGTAACTACTCCTTTCTTACCAAAGGTTAGGCGTTTGATTCTTCCCCTATCTTTATACTCGCCTACCCACGAATCACCTCTTAAAAATACGCTTCCCATAATTTACTTACCTCCTTTTTTAGATTTTTTTTCAGGCAGGGAAGGCTCTTTAATCTCATATCCTTCCCTCTTCATCACCTCATGAATCCAACCTCGGATTAACTCGGATATTGTTAAATGGTTCCTTTTAGAATATTCCAATAAAAAGCTAAACTCATCTGAATCAACCCACATTTGTAGTCTTTTATCTTTGAGTTTGTTTCTCATTAGAAGTATAATATACTGCTTATTAAGCAATGTCAAGAGCTAATTTCTATAAAAGCGCTCGTGACAATGCAATCTTATGAGCAGCTACCTTCTTTTCAATGGTTGAAGAACCGCCACATGTGACGAATTTGTACGTATTTCTTGACTAATATGGATATCGGTGGTGAGTTGCTACCGATTCTATCCAAAGGCTTATATACTAATCCCCTCAATTGTATACGCGAGTATGTCCAAAATGGAGTGGACGCGGGAGCATCAGAGATCAAGATTAAGGTAACTGGTAGCTCTGTGATTATATTTGACAATGGCACAGGTATGGATAAAGAGGAACTGCTTCAAGCTCGGCAATCTGGTGTATCACGAAAGTCGCTCGAAGAGCATGTTGGCTTCAGAGGTATAAGTATCTACTCGGGCTTCGATTTAAGTAATCTCCTACTTATAACAACTAAGAAAGAGGGTGAAGACAAAGCGTATATTATGCGCTTCGATTTTGGTAGGATGGAGCAAGAATTGGAGCGAATCAGGCAGGGTCGTGGTGATAACAACATCCCACTTCCCAAGTTATTGTATAGCTACACAGATTTCGGCCAGGAAGGTTAGGATAATATCAATAATCATTTCACGCCTGTTCAGCTCGAAGATATAAATGACGTTCATATCCGCAAGTTGTCAAATTGAATCGAATTAAAAACTTACATTCTTCAAAACTTGCCCGTTGACTTCGTCGTAGTGGAACACGCCTTAGCTTTTCTTCACGTGTTTCAAAAGGGTATCAATTCCCGCTTGAGCTACGGTTCTATCCTCCTCAACGGAGCCTGAACTGCATCCTACGCCGCCCACTATGTAACCATCTATAAAAATAGGGAGCCCTCCCCCAAATATCATAAACCTTCCACGGTTACTTACGTGAATTCCAAATGCGGGACCTCCTGCCCCTGCAATCTCTGCATATTCGTGTGTTCCCTTTCTGGCACCTGCGGCAGTGAATGCCTTATTAATCGCAACATCAATGCTTGTTATCTTCGCCTTGTCCATGCGATAAAATCCGAGCAAATTCCCTCCGTCATCCACAACCGCAATGTCCATATCAACCCCTATTTCCTTCGCCTTTTTCTCCGCTCCTTCGAGAATGATTTTTGTGTCTTCTAATGTGAGCTTAGGTACTGTTATCATTTTTGTTTACCCTTTTGTCTTCTGGCTCCTTTGTTTCTCCGCTTCCTGTTTCAACTTCGTTACTAAATCCTTTGCCTTTGTCAGCATCTGAATATTCTCTGTCATCTCCAAAACCACAACTGCCTGCTGTCCGAACTCGAGGGCTCCAGCCAAATCCTCCTGCGCCTCTCGCAAGAATGCGAGGTTCCTGAGAGTTCTTCCTTCGCCAATTAAATCACCAATCTCTCGAGAGATCTCCAAGCTTTGCTGATAGCACTTCTCAGCCTCTACCAAGCGACCCTGTTGGCCATAGATGTTGCCCAGGTTATTGAGAGTTCGTCCTTCTCCAATGCGGCTACCGAACTCCCGAGAGATCTCCAAGCTTTGCCGATAGCACTTCTCAGCTTCTACCAAGCGACCCGGTTGACGATAGACAATGCCGAGATTACCAAGAGCAATGCTTTCCAAATAGAGATCTTTTAACTCTCTGGCGATGGTCAGCGTGCACTCAACATGTTGCCGGGCGGCGGTATGAGAGCCTAACATCAAAAGCAAATTTCCTAATCGATTACGCAATCGAAACTCGGCACGACGGTCATGCTGGTTTAGAGGTAATGCTTCGTAGTCTGTGAGCAGGTTCTCAATTGCTGCGATACGTTCCTGCTTTTCAGCCAGCGTCAAGTTTGCCGCTATCGATTCATCGCCTGCTGTTAAAGACTCGACAAAGATAGCGGTTTCCTCTGGCGTGGCGGCGAAGTAGTAAACTCCTGAGCGTATGGAGAAGAAGTCAAGCGCGCCTCGGGCCTACCCCCGACGATGATCTCGATATAGCTCTCGCGGTCTTTGACATCAGCGCAAATGCCCACAAGCGGTAGTCGCGTAGATTCTTCTTGATCGCCGATGTCTGGGCCGATCACCTCCAGCGTAACAATCCATCCCTGGTGTTCCTTGCTGAATTTTTCAAAGAACCTGATCCACTCTTCAGGCGGGATTTCTCTGGTAAGCATCTTGCACCTCCTTACTTACTTTGTATCAATCCTCTCAACGGGCCGGCTCGGAAGTGCAAAAATCTGCCAAATGGGTACTCTTGCAATCCCAAGTAGCCGATGCTTTCTATAATTCTCCACAGATCCCACCCAGGATCCTGCGAGTCAAAAGCTCAATGCGTCCATCAACAGTCGTTAGAACCTCATTATGCGTTTCGCCGTATTCTATCCAGTTCTTATAAACTGCAAAATTCAGGCCGGAATCAAAGAGAGAACGCTGAATATAACGCGGCCTTTCGTTATTCAATTCTACAAAAAGTCGGTCTTGCCTCTGACCTTTGAGCTGATTACCCAAAGAGAGATTATATAACTTATGGAGGATCATAACGGCCATAGTCTTAACCTCATTATCTTAATACATCTAAATTCTCTTTATATATGTAATAGCTATTCCTCACCCAAAGAGACAAGGGTGAACTATTAGGGGGTATGAAATCACCCTTGCCCAATGG
>JBLNAE010000229.1:0-17961 GCA_050259195.1 Ignavibacteriales bacterium | reverse complement strand
AAAATCATCTCTGAGTCAGCCACAGCACACTCAGCACTCCTGGATATCAAAGATACGGGAATGAAGCTAGCCAGAATAACTATTACTGTTGATAGTTTATAAATTCTATTAAATGGAAGACTCATGGGTCACCTCCTGGAGTTTAGGGTTTATCCCGTCCTATTATAAACCTGCCATGCATTAATAAGGTTTCTTACAAGAGAAAAATTCTCTTTTCAACCATTCCCAAAATAGTAAATAGAAGCGACCATAATCAAGAAGACCAGCGGTCTATCCGACAGCTACTAGAGGCAGGCTTACCGTGTCTTTACCATTATCTACCCTGAAGGGGCGATCCCCCGATGAAGTCGTCATGGGCCATTCATCTCTACTCTATGCGGTCTGATAAATAGTGCTAACCCTATTTTTGTAGGGGCGAACACAGGGATTCGCCCTTTATTACTTAAAAAGTATATCTTGTGTGTAATTCCAAATCCAAAGAATTTTTCTGAATCTTGGGGTTCTTCTGTAGGTGAGTCAATTTAAAAATTGCGGCCGCCAGCTATGTATGGATAGCATTGCCCTAATGCACAATAATCTTGGCCGTCATTTTCGGGTGTATAGAACAATAGTAGGTGTAGGTGCCTGGAGAGGTAAAGGTGTAGGAAAACTTCTCATCTGTATCTAGGACTGGTGAGACGAAGTGTTTGTCTGTGTTCATGATTATGTGCGGCACGTCATCGTGATTAATCCAAGTTACTTTAGTTCCAACCTGAATTGTTAAAGTCGGGGGTGTAAAGCTAAAATTGTCAATATTCACCTGGTTGCTAGCAGATTGATTCTTTCCAGAACCGGCTGTTTGATTTACCTCTTCCTTTTCTACAAAGCCGAGACTGGTTAATGAGATTGCAAACACAAAAGCTAAAGTCATTAAAAATAACTCGGCTAAAAGTATTTTCTTCATTTTTATCTCCTTGATTTTCGTTTTCATTTGATATCGTTCGGTATTTGTAGGGGCGAATGCAAGGTTCGCCCACCGTCCTCTATATAGGGGTGAATACAAGATTCACCCCTACAATAATCCATTCTACGCCTCTAGAGATGAGTCAACAATCGCCAGAGGGTGTTTTCCCTGGACATAATTTACGCTTGTTAAACCAAGGAAGCTACGCAACTTTTCAGCCGGTACTTTCATCGGCCCCGGCGACGGCGCAGTGCCGGGCTGAGGTTGGGGAAAGGCGGTAGACATCGCTGTGTGGAACGTGACGTTTCCTTCAACCTTTTGCATCACCTGATGAATGTGGCCATTTAGCACCGTGACAGAGCCAAAACGCTTGAGGTATGAGAGCGCCTGCTTGCTATCGTCTGTGCCCCATCCCCACTCAGGATATACCGCCCAGAGGGGGATATGGGCAAACACCACGATTGGAGTGCTGCTTGAAAGCCCTTTTACATCTTTCTCAAGCCATTCAATTTGCTCGTGACCGAGATTGCCGAGACCCCCTGCCTTGAGATTCAAGACGTTGACAAGACCAATAAAATGCACCCCATTTTGATTGAAGCTATGCCAGCCCTCGCCCTTTGTTCCCTTGCCGTATCGCTCAAGGTACTGCTTTCCGTCATCGCCAAGAACGTCGTGCTCTCCGGGCACATAAAACACCTGGCTCGTCTTTGCGCCTTTAAGAATCTGGTCTACGGTGTCGAATTCCCCAGGTTTCGATAGATGACTGATGTCGCCTGTGTGGATGAGGAACGCCGGTTGCTTTGGCAGGGCGTTGATTTTATCAACGGATGATTGAAACGTTGCAATCACATCGGGATTTGCTGGTTTATTGAATCCCATATGGCTGTCGCTTATTTGGGCGAAGAAAAGGTCTCCTTTGACTGCTCCGGCTCCCCACTTAGCAATCTGGGCAAAGCTGAATGACTTGGGGACTCCGCCGCTTATAGCCCAAATAACCCCCGTTCCCGCCCATGCCATACATCTGAGGAACCCGCGACGGTCAATACCATCGTCGTTGTGATCGTGAATAATATATTTTGCCATTGTGTGTCTCCTTTTAGATAATTAATTTGGGTTTTATTTGAACTGCCTTTTAGCTATCCATACCGCATTATCCATGTTAATATTCCCGAATAGGGCGTTAATTTAGATATGGGAATAAAATAGTTGGTAAAAGAGTCTTGTTTTAAATGGCGTAGCACGAGCCGAGAGAGAAAAGCTTGCAAGAGCGAAAGAAGATAGCGCGTTTTGAACAGGTTGTCTTACCGCATCTCGATGCCGCTTACAATCTGGCGCGCTGGCTTACGCGCAGTGACCATGATGCAGAAGACATTGTGCAGGAGGCGTATATGCGCGCCTTCAGGTTTTTTGACGGCTTTCGAGGCGGCGATAGCCGCTCATGGCTTCTTACAATTGTGCGCAATACCTGTTACACGTGGCTTAGACAAAACCGGGCGCATGAGATTACGATGGCTTTCGACGAAGAAATACATAGCGCTGTCGGTGACGATGCCTCTAACGCGGAAACGGCGCTTCTGCAGAGTGCAGACAACCAGTTGGTGAGGCAAGCCCTCGATGATCTGACTGTAGAATTTCGGGAGGTGTTAATACTGCGCGAGCTGGAGGGTCTGTCCTACAAAGAAATTGCCTGTATTGCCGACCTTCCGGTCGGAACTGTCATGTCGCGCCTTGCACGCGCACGCAAACAGCTTGAGCAGAGTCTTGTCAATCGCATGAGAAAGGAGGTCTAAAATGGGATGTGAAATGCAAGACCTTATACATGCGTATGTTGATGGTGAATTGGACTTGGTCAGAAGCCTCGAAATCGAAAAGCACATGCAAAATTGCCGGGTGTGCTCTATAACTTATAAAAACGTTCAAGCGCTTAGGTCTGCAGTAGGGGTAGGTTCCCTCTATTTTACACCTCCTGTAAATCTGGAGAGGCGCATACACTCCGCTTTGCACGGGACGGGTAAATCTAAAATTGGTCCTAGCGCGATGCGATGGCGCTGGCTCAGCGTTCCTGTTTCGCTCGCATTCATCGCTATAATGATTTGGATTTTCGAGCCTATTCTGGTCGCTCCTTCCGGAAATAACCTCTTGATAGAATCAATTATATCCAGCCACGTGCGCTCGCTTATGGCAGACCATCTAACGGATGTATCGTCTTCAGACCAGCATACTGTAAAGCCTTGGTTTAACGGTAAACTGGATTTCTCGCCTCCTGTAAAAGATTTATCCGATCATGGATTTCCTCTCGTCGGTGGGCGGCTTGATTATGTGGAGAGTAGACCTGTAGCCGCATTGGTTTACAGACACCGGCAGCATTTTATCAATCTGTTTATATGGCCATCAGCACGCAAGTCGGATATAGAGAAGAAAACGGTAGTGCGCCAAGGTTATAATCTGATTCACTGGGCAAAATCAGGCATGACATATTGGGCAGTATCTGATCTCAATAATAGCGAATTGCAGGAATTTGTTCAACTTGTGCAAAACCAGGCCCCATGAGCAAGGTTTCAACAAGGATACAGGTCTCAGCCGGAGGTGTTGCCTTTCGCAAGAAAGAGAACCGGATTGAAGTGGTGATTGTCTCAATAGGGAATGATCATCGCTGGCAACTGCCAAAGGGGATTATCAATACCGACGAATCAGCGGAATCTGCAGCCATGCGCGAGGTTCGCGAGGAAGCGGGCGTTGAGACTGAGATGATTGGAGCTATTGATAAGGTTGAGTATTGGTATTATTCAATAGATCGCGGCGAGCGCGTGCGCTTTCATAAGTTCGTCCATTTCTATTTGCTCAGTTACAAATCTGGAGACGTAAGGGATCATGACCGGGAAATAAATGAAGTGTGCTGGGTCGAAATTGATAAGGCATATCATATGCTCGCATTCAAAAGTGAGAAGAGAATTGCCAAACAGGCTAAAGCGATGATTAAAGGACTGGAATAGGGGTTGCGGCATCCAATAACTGCCTAATGATTTGCCTAGCTGGTTTTTTCAGAAATCACACCGAAGGTTCTGTATAATTTTAAATAAATATATTTCTAATCACGGGCGAACATGAATTCTGGAGGAAAAGAAATGAAAACGGCTGTTTCTCTTTTGATTCTGGTTTTTGTATTATTACTCGGAGTTGCCATGAAGACTCAATCTGAATCGCTATCGCAGGGCAAAATGGTTAGCTATAAGTCGGACGGAGAGTCGGTTTCGGGATTTCTTGTCACGCCTGAGGGAGAGGGGCCATTTCCCGCAATTGTAGTGATTCATGAGTGGTGGGGACTCAACGATCAGGTAAAGGGTGAGGCAAAAAGGCTGGCAAAGGAGGGATACGTTACGCTTGCGGTTGATTTGTATCGTGTAAAGGTGACAAACGATCCGGAAGAGGCACATGAGCTAATGCGAGGGCTTCCGGAGGATAGAGCGGTAAGGGATATGCTCGCAGCCGTCTCATATCTAAAAACATTGCCCGATGTAAAAAGGGATAGGATAGGCTCCATCGGCTGGTGCATGGGAGGAGGATATTCATTGTCGCTTGCGATAAATAGCCCGGACGTTTCGGCATGCGCGATATATTATGGAAGGCTCTTAACGGATAAAAATCAACTCGGAAAGATTAAAGCCTCGGTTATTGGTTTCTTTGGGGAACAGGATAAGGGAATTCCTCCGGCCAGTGTTAAGGCGTTTGAGAGGGATATGAGGACGCTCGGAAAGAACGTAAACACATATATCTACCCAGGAGCGGGACACGCGTTTGCCAATGAGCAAAGGTCCTCGTATAACGCTAATGCCGCAAATGATTCCTGGAATAAAACACTTGCCTTTTTTGAAAAGAATTTGAAATCAGATAAGTAAATTTAAGGCTCTTAACCACAGAGTTCACAGAGAAAGAATTCTTTCTAAACTAAAAAAACTCTTCTCTCTCTGTGTTCTCTGTGATTACAACTACTCTCTGTCTTTGCCAAAATCGGTTAGCATGGTAGTATATCTGTCCGTGTTGCGGGTGCTAACAGGTACGGCAAAGGGAAGAAAGCTCAAAGTTCCAAAGGGAAGGGGAGTCCGCCCAACTACGAGCAGGATAAAAAAATCAATCTTCGATACACTCGGCGATATAAGCGGCTTAAATGTGCTCGATCTCTTTGCAGGCTCAGGCGGCCTTGGAATAGAGGCTCTAAGTCGCGAAGCGGCTCATGTCACGTTTATTGAAAAAAATCCAACGGTCTACAGGGTAATTAGAGGAAATATATCACTCTGCGGGTTTCTCGACAGGGCGACTTTAATCCGCGCTCATTACGAAGGGGCACTCAAGAGGCTCAAGAAAGGCAGGGAAAAATTCGACCTCATATTCATTGATCCGCCCTATGTTTCTTACGGGAGGAAACAGGTTGGCGATTTCATAAGGGAATCAGCAGGGCTTCTTGAAGACGGCGGGGTGGTTGTAATTGAGCATAACTATAAAATAGAGGATTCACCGGAGGGTTTCAAAAGAATTACGAAGCCTTTTGGAGGCACTCAGGTTAGCTTCTTTATAAAAGGTGATAGATGAATAGAAAAGTCGCAATATATCCCGGTTCATTCGACCCGTTTACAAACGGCCACATAAACATAATAGAACGCGGTGTGAGGGTGTTTGACAACGTAATAGTTGCCATTGCGCATAATACATCTAAGAAGACGACATTTACAATTGAGGAAAGGGTTGAAATTATTCGTGAGGTTTTCCAAAACCGTCCGGAGGTAAAGGTGGATTACTTTCAGGGGCTCCTTGTGGAATACGCGAAAAAAACGGGGACAAACATTGTGCTTCGCGGTATGAGAACGGTGTCGGATTTTGAATATGAACTTCAGATGGCACTTTCGAATAAAACCCTTTATCCGGAGATTGAAACAATATTCATGGTCACGGAGGGCACGTATTCGTATATAAGCTCCTCGCTGATTAAAGAAATAATAACCCTCGGCGGTTCGGCTAAAGAGATGATTCCAGAGATTGTGGAGAAGAAGTTAAAGGAGAAATTGCTTAGGAAACAGGAGGTATAAAATTATATGAAACTCGCTGCTCGTGCGGAGAGACTGAAACCATCTGCAACCCTTGCAATCACGGCAAAGGCAAAGGCGCTCAAGGCCCAGGGCATAGATGTTGTTGGATTCGGCGCAGGCGAGCCTGATTTTGACACGCCCGAAAATATAAAAGAAGAAGCGATAAGGGCTATAAAAGCCGGATTTACGAAATACACGGCGGTAGGCGGGATTGAAGAGCTTAAAGGCGCAATCGTACGCAGAATAGAAGGGGATTACGGACTTCAATATGAAAAGTCCCAAATCATTGTATCATGCGGTGCAAAACACACCCTTTATAACTTATCTCAAGCCCTTTTTGAAGATGGAGATGAGGTTATAATTCCATCCCCTTACTGGGTCTCGTATCCTGAGCAGATAGTTCTTGCCGGGGGCACACCGGTATTTATCGAGACCAGGGAAGAGAACGGTTTTAAGATTGACCCGGACGAGCTTGAAAAGCTCATAACAAAAAAAACCAGGGCTCTGATACTCAATTATCCATCAAATCCCACCGGCGCTACTTATAATGAAGATGATCTTAGAGCGATAGTTGACGTTGCGATGAAGAGCGGGCTTCTCATTATCTCGGATGAGATTTATGACAAGATTATATACGACGGGCTCATTCATACTCCGGTTGCAAAGCTGGGAGACGACGTGAAAAAGGCCACGATTCTTGTAAACGGCGTTTCAAAAACCTATTCGATGACCGGATGGAGGATCGGGTTTGCAGTGGGAGACAAAAGGGTGATTGACGCGATGGGCAATCTTCAGGGACAGTCCACGTCAAACCCGACTTCGGTTTCCCAAAAAGCGGCTGTGGAGGCTCTGGGTGGCCCTCAGGATGAAGTAGAGAGGATGAGACGCGAGTTCGAGAAAAGAAAAAACTACATAGTTGACAGATTAAACGAAATCCCCAGCCTTAGGTGCTTTAACCCGCAGGGGGCATTTTACGTATTTCCAAACGTCTCTAAATCATTTGGAAAGAAACATGCCGGGTTGGAGATTAGAAATTCTATGGATTTTACGCAATTCCTTTTAGAAGAAGCGAAGGTAGCGGTTGTCCCCGGAGTGGAATTTGGAGCGGACGACTATGTAAGAATCTCTTATGCAACCTCAATGGAAGAGATTAAAAAGGGCGTAGATAGAATTGAGAAGGCTGTTGAAAAACTCAGATGACGTTTACTTCTCATGGTGTAGAATCTATTGCACCAATAATAAGCAAGGCAATCTATTTACTATAATTTTCCGCACAGCACAGCATAAAGGGGTAGGTTTGAAACCTGCCTCTACAAGGTTATTCTACTCTCGTGTTCATTCGTGCCTAAACAATAACACAAATGCAAAAAATAAGATTGGGTGTCTCGATTTCGCTAAGTGGGAGATACATGATCCAGGGCAAAGAGAGCTTCGAAGGGCTTTGCCTTTGGGTTAGGGAAGTAAATCAATCAGGTGGAATCTTTATCAAAGACAAAAGGTTCCCGGTTGAACTCATACATTACGATGACGAAAGTTCGGTGGATAAGTGTCAAGGGTTTATAGAGAGGCTTATTATTGACGACAAAGTTGATGTCCTCATAGGCCCTTATTCAAGCGGCCATACCCTAGCCGCAGCGCCGATTGCCGAGAAATATAAAAAGATCCTCTGGAATCATGGTGGATCATCGGATGAGATTTTTGAGAAGGAATTTACATACATAGTAAGTGCAATTAGTCCCGCAAGTAGATATTTGATTGGAATTATTGATATGGCAAGAGGGCTTGATAAAGGGGTGAACAGGCTCTCTATATTTAGAGCCGAAGATAGCGGGTTTTCGACAAATGTCGCGGAGGGGGCTAAATGCTACGGAAAAGAAAAAGGATTTGAGATAACGGAGTTTAAATATACGTCGGGCAAAAAGGACTTTTCTCCTTTTTTTAAACGGGCAAAAGAGAGTAATCCCGATATAATCCTTGGTGTGGGACGCGCCGAGGATGATTTACTTCTCGCCAGGCAGATTATAGAAAATAAAGTAAATGCAAAAGCCATCGGGCTTGTCGTAGCCGGTATAAAAGAGTTTCGGGAAACCCTTGAAAAGGATACCGAAGGGTTTCTAGGCCCAAGCCAGTGGGAGAGAGGGATTAAGATAAAACCCGATTTTGGTCTTTCACCTCAAGAATTTTCTGAAAGGTTTAAAAACGTCTACAGTAAAGAGCCTGACTATCCCGCCGCGCAGGGATATAACATAGGATTGGTTATTCAAAGGTGCATCGAAGAATCGGGAACCCTCGATGACCGGAGCCTTCGGGATATGGTTGAGAGAGTCGAGTTTAAAACTTTCTATGGCGATTTTAAAATTGACCCGGCTACGGGCAATCAGGTCGGACATAAAGTAGTAATCATTCAGTGGCAAGGTGGAAATAAATACATTGTGTATCCTGAAGAAGCGGCGGAGAGTAATCCGTTTTATCCAAAGCCTTTTCTTTTTTAATAATTCAACTACGAAGACACGAAGATAAGGATACAGAACACAGGAGGCGAAATTCGGAGGTTTCTCTTCTGTATTCTATATTCTGCATTCTGTCTCTAAAAATTCACATTCCTTCTTTGTGCCTTTGTGTTTTAGCGGTTAGAAGTTGTTCTTTTGACATCAAACTCTTCTCTATTTATCATTTGCCATTATGAAACTACGCGAGGTTGATCTCCCCGGAATAGGGAAGAAATTTACTCTACATACCGGAAAAGGAATTACAATTTCTCTTGTCGTGCATAATACGGGAAAAAGAGAAATCTATCTCTTTCCGAGGGGAGACGAAGAGGATGCTTCGTGTGTGCTTGAGCTGTCGGATGAAGAGGCACGCCAATTGGGAACGCTTTTAATGGGAGCGTTTTTTACCCCTGTTGTTGTAGACGAGGATAAGATAAACCTTCTTTTAAAGGGCCTTATTATCGAGTGGATCGAACTCTCAAAGAATCCCCTAGCAGCAGGAAAAAGTATTAAGGAGTTAGCTATTCGGACGAGAACAGGGGCCTCGATTATCGCTATTTTAAGAAACGAGAAGGATATAATACCAAGCCCCTCCCCTGAAGAGGTGCTTAAAGCCAGTGATACCCTTATTGCCGTTGGAACTAGAGAGCAAATATCCAGCCTTATAGAGCTAATTGCTCCCAGACTGAGTAGATAAAAGGCAGAACTTTGGAACTTAATGTAATTTTAGACCTTGGGATCATCCTCTCAGTGCTTTTTATTTCTGCGTATGTTGTGAGGCGGCTAAGGGCCCCTTCTATACTTATTTACATAATTCTCGGTCTCTCACTCGGGGCATTTGTTAACAGGCGCAGTGAAGGCATTCTCAATATTTTTTCTGAAGTGGGATTGATACTTCTCTTTTTCTTTCTTGGACTGGAATTTTCAATTGAGCGAATACTCTCGGTTGCACGAAGAATCTGGGCTGCGGGGGTTATTGATCTAATCATCAATTTCGGTCTTGGATTCTCCACTGGTTACTTCCTGCATTTTAATGTGATGGCGTGTATTTTTCTTGGAGCCATAACATACGCGAGCAGCTCTGCCATAATTTTAAAGCTTCTCGTTGACTTAAAAAGATCTGCAAACGTAGAGACTGAGATAATTCTCGGTATATTGATATCTGAAGATATAGCGGCATCAATCCTTCTCGCTATTCTCTCTGGAGTAGGGGGGAAGCGCGAGAGGAAGTCCCGTAATCTTTACGTCTCTGTTTATCCTCGCCAAGATCGTTTTTCTTTTAGGAGCATCGCTTCTGATAGCAAGTATTTTTGCATCAAATCTAAGGAATATAATTGATAGAATTTCTGAGGAAGAATTTCTCTCCCTTTTTGTGATCGGCTCCGTGTTTCTATTCTCCGGCTTTGTAAAATCCTTAGGTATATCCGAGGCGTTCGGAGCGTTTCTCGTGGGGTTAATATTTGCCGAATCGGGGAGGCTTGAACCCGTAGAGAAGATTGCTCTTCCACTAAAGGACATGGCTGTGGCTATTTTCTTTTTTTCATTTGGTGTGTCAATAGAAATTACGAGCGACTTTAACAAATTAATAGTGGCTCTTATTCCTCTCTTTTTTGTGACCTCTTTAGGGAAAATCATATCTGGGTATTTAGGGGCAAGACTCTCCGGCCTTGGAAACATTTCATCTCTTAGGGTTGGATATTCAATGGTGGCAAGAGGAGAGTTCTCTATAGTCCTTGCATACGCTGCTCCTCAGGGGCTTGGAATTCACGCGCTTTCGGGATTTTACATACTACTTTTGACCCTTGCTGGGATTCTTTCTATGATCTACGCCCCAAGCCTCGCAAGAGGAACGAGGGGAGTATTCACTAGAAGAGAATCAAGTGCTTAGAGACAGACAAATATGAACAAAGGTTCTTGATTTAGTCAACATCGGTGAATTTCCTCAATTGGAGATTAATTTTCATTGTTGTTTTATTTAAAAAATAAAGCATACTTTTTCGTCATATCTGGTATCCATGCGGTGAGACTAATGACGACATAGGAAATAGTTTAGAGTGAGAGGTAAGCCTAATGTCCAGACTAATTGAGCAAACTTCAGAAAAGATCGGCCTTCCCCCCGGGACTCTTATTTATATAGGGAAGAGAAAAACCGACAGGGTAAAGATTACAATCTTTGACTATGATGAAGCGCAATTTCGGGAGATAGAAGCGAAAGAGATTGAGGAATGCTTCGAATTTAAAGACAAGCCGACTGTAACATGGATACACATTGACGGCATTCACCGGGTGGAAATTATAGAAAAAATCGGAAGGCATTTTAACCTCCATCCCCTTATATTAGAAGACATCGTCAATACAGGACAGCGTCCGAAAATGGAGGATTACGGAGATTATACCTTTATCGTTTTAAAAATGCTCTACTATGATGAAGAAGAGAATAAAATAATAGCTGAGCAGATTAGTTTAATTCTCGGCTTGAATTTTGTCATTTCCTTCCAAGAGATAGAAGGGGACGTCTTTGATCCAGTCAGAGAAAGGATTAAAAATTCAAAGGGCCGCATTAGAAAAGTAGGGGCCGACTATCTCGCTTATGCTTTAGTGGATACCATAGTTGACAATTATTTCGCAATCCTGGAGAAACTTGGGGAAAGAATAGAAGACCTGGAAGAGGGATTATTGAATCCTACACAAAAAAACCTTCGGGAAATCCACCAGCTAAAAAGGGAGATGGCATTTTTACGTAAATTGGTTTGGCCTTTAAGGGAGGTGGTAGGCGGTTTGGAAAGGGCAGAATCAACGCTTGTTCATGAATCCACGCGTATATACCTTAGGGACCTTTATGATCATACCATTCAAGTACCTTTATGATCATACCATTCAAGTAATTGACACGATAGAGACGTTCCGGGACATGCTCTCCGGAATGCTTGATATTTATCTCTCAAGTACCGGCAATAAGATGAACGAAGTTATGAAGGTACTGACTATTATTGCTACGATATTTATCCCATTAACTTTCGTAGCGGGTATCTATGGGATGAATTTTGAGGATATGCCGGAACTCAAGTGGCACTGGGGTTACCCGTTGGCGTTGATTGGTATGTTTTCCGTTGGTATTTTGATGCTGGTTTATTTCAGGAAAAAGAGGTGGATATGAATATTGGTGGAAAAGCTGGGTTGGAGATTGGATTGAGCTAGTGGTATTATAATTAAACTGTGAACTTGGTTGAGAATAACTTTCCGAAGGACAAGAAAAAAAGGGGTAAATTTATTCCCTTTCTTCTGGTATCTGTTCTTTTTCACCTGCTTCTGTTTCTTGTAATTATTCCCTACCTGCTTTCTCGTATGCCTCAGCAGATAAACCCTAATGAAAAACCAACTCCTATAGAGATAACCGACCTGCCCGTACCTAAGGAGAAAGAGACCGAGCCGCCTAAAGAGGCGAAGCACCTCGCCGAGAGGTCTCATCAGGCTCTGGAGGAAAAGACAAAAGACGAGTTTACAAGAAGGGGGAACGTAAACCCACTTCCACAACAGCAACAGCCTCAGCGTCAGCCACAGAAGCCCCGGAGATCTGAGAGAATAAAATCCGAGAAAATAGCAAAGGCGGAGGAGCAATCCAAAAGAGAGAAAGTTATTGCAAAATCTCCTAAAATAGCCTCTCTTCCAAAGGGAATTGAAGAGAATTTAGAGCAGCCTAAAGAAAAATCGGAAGGACCGAAACTGCCTAATATTACAAAGGAGCAGCTATTTAGCTCTTCCGCAGGTCCATTTTCACAGAAGGGCGGAGGAGGCCCAAAGGAATTTCAAGGCTCAGGAGACGCAAACAAAAAAGAGGATACGGTAGACTTAAATACAGTTGAATTTAGGTACTTCTCATATTTTGCAAAGCTCAAAGAGAAAATAGAGCAGGTATGGAATTATCCTGAGGCATCGCGGTTAAATGGAGAGCAGGGCTCACTCTTTCTTGTATTTACAATAAGAAGGGACGGTTCTATTGAGGACGTGAAGTTGATAAATCCTTCCGGTTACGCCCGCCTTGATGATGAAGCGGTACGCGCAATCCGTATAGCTTCTCCATTTAGTCCGTTTCCCAAAAGTTGGGTGGGGCTGGAGAGGCTAAATATAAGAGCCGAATTCAGGTATGAGATTAGATATGGATGGATGGTGAAATAAGGCCTGCCCCTATTTAACTAAGATTTTTCTGTCTCCCTTTTTTCTCCCTCTTACCTCTCCAATGACGTCCGCTTTTTCTCCAACCCTCTTGAGTTCCTTTAAAACTCCGTCTGCTTCGCCATTGGCTACAACGAGAACCATTCCAATGCCACAATTAAATGTCTTAAACATTTCCTCTCTATCTATTCGGCTTTCCATCCTGATTAGCTCTATAATGGGAGGAATTTCCCAGAGGGAAGAATCTAAGAATACCGTACAGCTTTCTGGAATTACCCTGGGTATGTTTTCTAAAAGCCCTCCGCCTGTTATGTGTGCTACGGCGGAGATTTGAAATTCTCTTTTCAGATGAAGAACTGCCTTTACATAAATCCGCGTCGGCTCCAAAAGTTCTTCTCCAAGAGGACGATTAAGAGGGTTGGGAATATTCGATAAATCGAGTTTTAGTTTCTCAAAGAAAACCTTTCTTGCAAGGGAATATCCATTTGAATGGAGTCCGCTTGATGCAATTCCTATTACTACGTTGCCGGGTTTTACTTTCGATCCATCTATTACTTCGCCTCTATCAACTATTCCCACGACAAAACCCGCCAGATCAAACTCTCCTTCTTTATAGAAGCCCGGCATCTCTGCCGTCTCGCCACCCAGAAGAACGCATCCTGCCTTTTTACACCCCTCCACTATTCCTTTAATTATTTCCACTCCTTCTTCAGGTTTTAACTTTGACGTGGCAAGGTAATCGAGAAAAAACAAAGGCTCCGCACCGCATGTGATTATGTCATTGACGTTCATCGCCACAAGGTCAATTCCTATTGTGTCGAGTTTTCCAATCATGAATGCAATTTTAAGTTTCGTTCCCACGCCGTCTGTTGAAGCGACAAGGAGAGGATTCTTGTATTTATCGAGTGGAACCGAGTAAAGTCCGGCGAATCCTCCAATTCCTCCTTTTACACATTTATTGTAAGTAGACTTAGCAAGTGGCTTTATGAGTTCGACAAAGCGATTTCCCGCATCAATACTCACGCCCGCGTTCTTATATGTAATTTTTTTCGCCATGAGATGGAAGAATACCCGATGCAGTTTTCAATATAAATAAGGCTAAAAATCAATTCATATTTATCTACAGAGAACACAGAGTTCACAGTGAATGCCTGCTTAATGAATTTTCTTCTATATGTTCTTTACAAGTTCTATGGCTAGAGAATTTAGGAGTCCGGCGAATAAACAATAAACAGGTGTAGTGTATTTGTAAGTGTGGTTTCAACTGCTTTGTGTTTAACTGTTGATGGTTGTATAAGAGCATTTTTGTCCATTAAACACCGACGAAGAATCATCTGAGGGTGTTTTAGAAAAATTTTTTGAAAAAATTTTCATTTTAATGAAAAAACCTCTTGACAATAATACTTTTTCCTCTATCATCATACTTAACAAAATGTTTAGCGCCACTAAACCCAAAAAAGAGGAGGAAAAAATAAAAGATGAACGGCTTCTCCGATTCGGAGGAACCTCCATCCCGTCGCTTCTGGAGAGACGTAAGCGAAGAGGAATGGAGAGATTGGAAATGGCAGTTAAGAAACAGAATAAGGACTTTTGAGCAACTAGAACGATTGCTCCCCTTCACAGAGGACGAAAAAGAGAGAATAAAAAGAACGATTGCTACTTATCATGTATCGATTCCCCCGTATTATTTTTCCCTCATAAATCCAGACGATCCCGATGACCCTGTAAGACAGCAGGCCGTCCCAGTGCCAGAAGAGATAGAGATTAAAAGCGGTGAAGACGATCCGTTGGATGAAAGAGACGATTCCCCGGTCGAGGGCCTTACGCATCGCTACCCCGATAGGGTTCTTATATATATCGCAAGCTTCTGCCCGGTCTATTGCCGTCACTGCACGAGAAAAAGGGAGTGGCTCGAAGGCGAGTATCAGAGACCGAAAGAAGAAATTGACCGAATGATTGCCTACATAAGAGAGCACGAAGAGATAAGAGATGTGATTGTCTCAGGCGGCGATCCGCTTGCCGCTCCACTCCACAGGGTTGAATACATACTCCAGAACCTCCGTGCCATTCCTCACCTTGATATTATAAGAATAGGCTCAAGGGTTCCTGTGTTCCTGCCGATGAGAATAAACGATGAGCTTACATCTGTATTAGAAAAATATGGTCCAATCTGGATAAACACTCACTTCAACCATCCAAACGAAATCACACCCTATTCTGAGGAAGCCGTTTTGAAACTCCTCAAAGCCGGATGCCCTGTAAACAATCAGGCGGTTCTTCTCAAGGGTGTAAACGATGACCTTGAGACGATGAAAAGACTCCTGAGAGGGCTTCTCAAGATCCGGGTAAGACCCTACTACATATTCCACTGCGACCCCGTAAACGGCGCCGCCCATTTTAGAACATCGGTCTGGAAGGGCATAGAGATAATGGAGGGGCTAAGAGGTCATATCTCGGGGCTTGCCATTCCAACTTATGTTGTTGATGCACCCGGAGGCGGTGGGAAGATTCCTCTTATGCCCAACTATTTACTCTCCGCCTCGGAGGACGCTGTGATTTTAAGAAACTACGAGGGCGTGATTGTTAAATACGACCCCGACGGACGCATCGAAAAGAATAAAAACGGCAACCACCGCAAGAACAACAACTACAGAAACGGTAGATATAGAGAGGCCGTTCCTGTAGGAATTTCCGGATTGCTTGAATCTGATGAAACATCGCTTATACCGCGTGATCTCCCCAGGGCTCAAAGAAGGAGAACGGCGTTATGAAAGTTGGAATAGCATTCGATTTGAGGTTCCCTGAAAATCCTCCCTCTCGGGGTTCCCTAAGGAACCTCCCTCTTTCATCACTATCTCATTCTCGATCGCTACAGATCTCAAAGAAAAATCCTGACCCACGGCTTCCTGAAGATGCATTTGAAGAGCTGGATTCAATTGAAACCATAGAGGCGATTGAATCCGTTCTGCATAGAGCGGGTCATGAGACATTGAGACTCGGCGGTGGAAGGGATTTTCTGGTTTCAGTTCTGGAAAATACGGTGGATATAGTTTTCAACATCGCCGAAGGTTGGGGAACGAGGTCGAGAGAGGCACACGTCCCTTCTGTGCTTGAGATGCTTGGGATTCCATACACCGGCTCCGACCCTCTTACGCTTGCTCTTACTCTCGATAAAGGGGTGGCTAAAAGGGTTGTGATGAGCGCGGGGGTGCTTACACCTAAGTTTGCAGTTCTCAGGAGAGCTGAGGACCTAAATCATCATCTGTCCTTTCCCCTAATTCTTAAACCCGCATGGGAAGGGTCGAGTATGGGGATAAGAAGAAATTCTAAGATAGAGGACATAAAAGAGTTTGAAGAAAAATTTGAATGGCTGATTAATTTATATAGGGAACCCGGTCTCGTAGAAGAGTTTATTCAGGGGGAAGAGGTCACCGTAGGCGTTATGGGAAACGAGAATCCCCGCGTAATCGGGATGATGATGATTCGGCCCAGCAGAGGAAGTTCGGAGGATTTCATATACTCGCTTGAAGTAAAGAGGAACTGGAGAGAGGAAGTGGAGTATATATGCCCGCCGCCGCTCTCTAAGGAAACCCTCAACGAACTTACGCGCTCAGCGCTTGCTGCCTATGAAGCGCTTACGTGCAGGGACATAGCAAGGCTGGATTTCAGAATCGGAAAGGATGGAATGCCATACTTTCTCGAAGCAAATCCACTTCCCGGGCTCAATCCCGAAACCGGCGACCTCCCTATAATGATGCAAAAGGAGGGAATGCCTTATGAAGAACTTATCCTTTCGATCCTCGACCATGCCCTTAGACGACAGGGACTTGAGGCTAAAGGTCGGGCTCGTATTTAATGACCCGTTCTTTTCAGGAATGGGAATCTACAAAGGCGCCGAAGAGGACGTGCTGAGAGAGGTCGAAGCCGTCTCTGGAGCCATAGAGAAGCTAGGGCACAAGGTAGATAGGGTTTCTGTTACAGATGACGTTCCAAGGTTCTTTGATGAAATCTCCTCAAGGTACGTGGACGTTGTTTTTAATCTCTGCGAAAGGCTGCGGGATGATTCATGGGGAGAGGTACTCATGGCTCACATACTTGAGAGGATAGAAATCTCTTTCACAGGCTCGGACCCGAAGGCGCTCTGGCTTGGACTCCACAAGGACAAATCAAAGGCTGTGCTCTCCCTTTTTGGAATTCGTACTCCTTCTTTTAAGATATTTGCGACTGGAAAAGAGAGTCCGGATGGCCTTAATTTTCCGCTAATCGTGAAGCCAAACCTCGAGGACGGAAGCTTGGGCATTGATTCAAAGAGTGTGGTATGGGACATCGAATCTCTCCAGAAGAAGGTGAGGGCGACAATTAAAGAATTCAAAAGGCCGGTGATTGTGGAAGAGTACATTGATGGAAGAGAGTTTAACGTTTCCATTCTGGGAGATAAGGTTATTGCAATAGGTGAGGTTGAGTTTTCTGGACTCCCCGAGGGAAAACCAAGAGTGGTAAGCTACAGGGCGAAGTGGGATAGGGAGAGCGATGAGTACAAGGGTACTTCCACAATCTGTCCGGCGAATCTGGATAGAAAAACCGAAAATAGGATAAAAGATATAGCCCTGAAGGCGTTTAGAGCTATAGGGTGCAGAGACTACGCCAGAGTGGATATGAGAATGGATAGTCTCAAAAGGATTTATGTCATTGAGGTAAATCCAAACCCCGACATATCCCCCGATTCGGGGTTTTCAAGGGCGCTAAAAGCTGCCGGACTTAGTTACGAAGCATTTGTTGACAGGGTGATAGGTTTTGCACTTCAAAGAAAGAGATTGAGATATGATGATAAAGGTACACGGTATGGAAATACGGGATAAAAAAGAGACGGTAAAACCTGGTAAGTTTTATTATAGTTCCTAGGGGCCTCGCCTATTGTGCTAAAACCTTGTGTACAGCCTTTAGGAGCATCTCTGATGTGTATGGCTTCAGCAAAAATAATCTACTTTAGTGTCAGTAACCTCAGCAAGCTTGTCATTTCCTATTAATCCACTGACTGCAATAACCTTAACCTGCGGGTCAATCTTGTATAGCGCCCTAATAGCCGCCAGTCCATCCATAATTGGCATTACCATGTCCATTAGCACTACTCTTATACCATTTTCAGGATAAATATGGTTAAAATATATGAATGGGAAGAAGAGCAAGTATCAAACCAAATAGAAGCATTTATTCTGTAGAAGAGCTGACAGAACTCTACAAGAAAGAAAAGAATACAAGGATGCAGAAAAGACTT
>JBLNAE010000228.1:0-10195 GCA_050259195.1 Ignavibacteriales bacterium | reverse complement strand
TAGCGCACAATCTGATGAAGTGTTACGTAGTTGATCTCCAACTTATAGCCCTCCTGAAGCCACAACTGAATCTCCTTATAACTGCTAAAGCCGCTTGGCTGCGCTAAACGCCCTTTGAGTGCCTCAAAAGCTTCCTCAGGAATAGTTCGTTGCTCACTTCTGGGAGCAGGTGATTTAATCTCTAACAACAGATTGATCCCTCCGAGTTCGTAACTCTCAAGCCATCTGCCTACCGTGTTGCGGTGCACTCCCAGATAATCTGCTACTTGCTGCCTTGTCTTTGCTTTACCTGCTTTAAGCAATGCCAGCATTTGAACTCGTATCTTAAGCCTCGGATTCTTCTGTTTATGTACTGTTGCTTCTAGTGCCTGTGTTGTTTCATTGATTGTTGGTATTGATCTACGCATGATATGCTAAATAATACTATAAATGCACTATTAGTTAACATAATTGATATAACTTCCAATGGTGTATGAAAGAGCCGTCATTGCGAGGAGCGATAGCAACGAAGCAATCTAAAAACAATGGGGGATTGCTTCGCTAACGCTCGCAATGACTATACGTGTTATTGCACCATCAGTCTGTATAATTAGTATTATATGAGCCTTTATTTCTCACGGATAATCTCTACAGTAGTAATAAGCGTTATGAATTGCGGGATCAAAGAGGTGACTCCTACTTCATTTTAGCTACTGTGAGTGGATAAAAACGGATATGAGTATCTCAGATTCGCCAATCAGACCAGCCTTGTTTAGGACTTTAATGTAATTTAGGTATAATATGAAATTATCCTTGTGCGGTTCGAGTACTGTGAGGTCATACAGTCGCATTTGGAAATAGGTGTTGCGTCAAATTCTAAATGTATTTAAGAGTTCTGTTTTTATATGGAGATAGTAAAAAATATGAAAACTATTCTCATTGCCGATGAAGATAACGCCGTAAGAAAATCCATCAGTGCTTTGTTCTCCAACCTTGGTTATAGGGTTGTATCCGTATCAGGCGGTGCGGATGCCATATTGAAATCTAAGGAGATGAAACCGGATATAGTCGTAGTTGACGTTTCTCTACCCAATGGAGATGGGTATGAAGTGTCGGGGAAAATAAAAGGTGACCCGGCTCTCGAAGGTACTCCGGTTATTTTACTTGTCTCTTCACTTGGGATATTCGATGAGGTGAAAGCTGCAGAGGTGTGCGCCGATGATTTCATGATAAAGCCGCTCAAATCCGAGAAAGTAGTAGAAAAGATAGAATCATTAATCAACCAGCATGTGGAGAGAGAAATGAGTTCTGCATTTTATTTGCTTCCTCATACCGAAGAAGCAATAGAAAAGTCTAGTGAATTTGAAATGTTTGATGAGCATACGACTCATGGAGAAGGACGCGAGGACTACGGCTCATACGGTGAGGCAGAGCATAACAACGGCACTCAAGAAATAAAAATAGAACAAGAGGCGTCTGAGTTTGATGAGGAAATAATACCGCTTGAAGAGGAACTTGTAGAAGATGCTCCGAATACAGGGTTAGATGCGAAAAAAATCGAAACCCTTGATGAGAAATCAAAAACCGAGATTGTAGATAAAGTAAGTGAGATTGTTATTAAGAGATTGAGTGAGGTTATACCTGAGTCCATATCCAAAGTGGTTGATTCGATTCTTAAAGAAGAGATCAAGAAGATTAAATGAGGATTGACAACTGAATTTTTCATAGCTCATAATCTATTAATTGGAGGAAAACAAAATAAGAATCTGCACGCTTGCAAGCGGAAGCTCAGGAAACTCTCTCTTTATCCAAACAGAAAGAGCAAAGATTCTTGTAGATGCGGGAATAAGCCCAAAGCAGATTGCCATCAGGCTTAAAGCCCTCGGCATTCAGATGTTTGATATAGATGCGGTGCTCATAACCCACGAGCACACAGACCACATTGCCGCGCTCCCATTTCTTGAAGTTCCCGTATACGTCGCTTCGACCACGACATCTCTCTGGAAGGACAGGGTTCAGAACCTAAAAGAATTCGATGTCGGATCTACGTTTTGTATAAATGATGCTTTAATTACCTCTTTTCCAATCCCTCATGATGCGATAGACCCAGTGGGCTTTACAATCCAGACAGATCATAGAAAGGTTGGTGTGGTAACCGACATAGGCTCCGTTACGGCTCTTGTAAGAGAGAGGTTGAAGGGAGTGGACGCGCTCGTCCTGGAATTCAATCACGATGAAGAGATGCTCATTTACGGCCCTTATCCCTGGGACTTAAAACAGAGAATAAAGAGCCGCCTGGGGCACCTGTCAAACGGAGATGCAGCAGGACTCCTTGATAGCCTTATCCATGACAGTCTCAGGTATGTTGTTCTGGCTCATCTGAGCGAATCGAATAATACGCCGAAGAAGGCACTGGAAGCCGCTTCTTCGGCTATCAGGGAAGTAGACCATACAAGGCTCATTGTCGCTCAAAGAAGAATTTTAGGAGAGGTTTTGACGTTTTGATTAATAGATACTCTCGACCTGAGATGTCAAAAATCTGGAACGATGAATCCAAGTATCGGAACTGGCTCCGTGTGGAGATTGCTGTCTGCGAGGCCTGGGTTGAGCTTGGACAAATACCGCCTGAAGCTTTGGAGAAGATTAGAGAACGCGCGAGGTTTGATGTAAAGCGCATTGACGATCTTGAGAAGACTTTAAAGCACGATGTCATTGCCTTTCTTACGGCTGTTGCCGAGCACGTAGGAGAGGAGTCAAGGTACATACACCTTGGACTTACGTCCTCAGACGTGCTTGATACGGCTTTTGCGCTTCAGTTAAGGGATGCGGCGACGATAGTGATTGATGATATAGAGAAAGTAATTGAGGTTCTAAAAGGGCTTGCGTTTAAACACAAGTACACTCCAATGGTCGGAAGAACTCACGGGATTCATGCGGAGCCTACAACCCTGGGGCTTGTTTTTGCGCTCTGGTATGACGAAATGAGAAGAAACCTTGAGCGGATGGAAAGGGCGAGGGAGGTTATAAGCGTGGGCAAGATTTCCGGAGCCGTTGGAACGTTTGCAAACGTGCCTCCCCGTGTAGAAGAGCGCGCCTGTGAAATCCTTGGGCTTAAACCTGAAAGGATTTCCACTCAGATTGTTCAGCGCGACATACATGCCGAGTATTTTCTTACGCTCTCTATTATCGCCGCAACTGTTGAGAAGATTGCGCTTCAGATCAGGCACTTTCAGAGAACCGAGGTGCTTGAGCTTGAAGAGCCTTTTACGGAGGGGCAAAAGGGGTCGTCTGCCATGCCCCATAAGAGAAATCCAATACTTGCGGAAAACCTCTGCGGCCTTTCACGACTCATTCGCTCTTACGCAATCTCCGCGCTTGAAAACGTTCCTCTCTGGCATGAGCGCGACATAAGCCATTCTTCCGTAGAGAGGGTGATAGGCCCCGATGCCACAATCTTAATTGATTTTATGCTCTACAGGCTCAAGGGTCTTCTTGAGGGACTCCATATATACCCGGAGAATATGGAGAAAAACCTCTGGCTCACACGCGGCCTTATTTTTTCAGAAAAGGTTCTGCTCAAGTTAGTTGAAAAGGGTTTATCAAGGGAAGAGGCTTACGGGCTTGTGCAGAGGAATGCGATGAGAGCTTGGAGAGAAAAAGAGGATTTCAAGGGTTTGCTTCTTGAAGATAATCAATTGAGAAACCATCTCTCCTCAGATGAAATAGAGGAATGCTTTAGCGTAGGGCATGATCTAAAGAATGTGGATTATATATTCGATAGGGTATTTTCTGATTAGAGGCGCTGAAGAGATTTAGCTAGTTCTAAAATTCCTCAGAAAATTTCAACTAACAATTCTATTATCCTCTCTTGAATGCCATATCGAACTCGTGCTAAGATAGAAAAAAAGGGGGATATAAGGCATGATTCGTTTGTCATCGCCCATTGAAAATATAAAGGATCACTATGAGGTCGTAGTCGTCGGCTCCGGGTACGGCGGCGCGATTGCGGCATCGCGTCTGGCGCGGGCTAAAAGGCAGGTATGCGTGCTGGAGCGTGGCAAGGAGTTCCAGCCCGGCGAATATCCAAATACGGAACCCGAGGTGATACGCGAGTTTCAGATGGATTTGCCTGAAGGACACATTGGCTCGTGCACTGGCCTGTATGATTTGCGTGTCAATAAGGACATTAACGTACTTCTGGGCTGCGGACTGGGAGGCACATCCCTTGTAAACGCGAACGTTGCGATACGCCCTGAGCCGCGCGTATTTCAGGATAACCGCTGGCCGCGGGCATTTCGCAACGATTTAAACACACTGCTTGAGGACGGCTATCGCCGCGCCCTGGATATGCTGAGACCACTACCATATCCTGAAAAGTTGCTGAAGCTTGAGGTCTTGGAAAAATCCGCCAATTACATGGGTGAGAAGTTTTATCCCCTGCTCCTCAACGTGACTTTCGAAGAACCTCAAAGCGGCGTCAATCACGTAGGAGTCGAGCAGCATAAATGTACGGCATGCGGCGACTGCGTGACGGGCTGCAATTACGGGGCTAAAAATACGGTCCTTATGAACTATCTGCCCGATGCCAAGAATCATGGCGCTGAGATCTATACGAATGTATCCGTCAGGCACATTGAACGCAGAGATGGACGATGGGTGGTGCATTATCAGTTGCTCGATTCAGGGCGTGAGAGATTCGATGCACCCACAATGTTCGTTACAGCCGATATTGTGATACTCTCTGCTGGCACCCTTGGTTCTACAGAGATTCTTCTGCGCTCGAAGGCTGCCGGCCTGCCCTTATCCGACAAGATTGGGTGTAACTTTACGGGAAATGGCGACATTCTCGCATTCAGCTACAACCCGGATCAGGAGGTTAGCGGCATAGGCTTTGGACACCACTCGCCGGAGGGACGCAAGCCGGTCGGGCCGTGCATCACGGGAGTTATAGATATACGCCACGAAGAGCAGCCGTTGAATGAGGGCATGGTGATTGAAGAAGGCTCCATCCCTGGCGCTGTTGCCCCTCTTCTCCCCGCATCCTTTGCCAAGGTGTCCAAGCTTATCGGCAAAGACACGGATAGCGGAGTGGCGGACCTTATAAGGGAAAGGGAGCGTGAGGTTGAGGGCCTTGTGCGGGGTGCCTATACCGGTGCAATCCAAAATACACAAACATACCTTGTCATGACACACGACGACGGGGCAGGACGCCTTCGTCTCAAAGACGACCGGCTGCGCATAGACTGGCCGGATGTGGGGGATCAGCCGGTTTTCAAAAGGGTGGAAGATCGGTTAATAGAAGCCACACGCGCCATAGGGGGCACGTACGTTAAGAATCCTGCCTGGAGCAAGGTTTTTAGAGACAGTCTGATCACGGTTCATCCCCTGGGCGGCTGCATCATTGCAGAGGATGCCGAGCAGGGCGTCGTGAACCACAAAGGACAGGTATTTTCAGGGAGCCGTGGAGCAGATGTGTATGACAGCCTATATGTGAGCGACGGCTCTGTGATTCCTCTTCCCCTCGGAGTCAATCCGCTTTTGACAATATCCGCCGTGGCTGAGCGCTGTTGCCGCATTCTGGCAAGGGATCATGGATGGGGGGAGATTGACTATGAGATTCGTCCCGTGCAGGCTCAACCCATTTCACAGGCACATGTGGGCATTCGATTCACGGAGACAATGCGCGGCTACTTTTCTGCGAAGGTCAAAGGCGATAAAGACTACGAACGTGGCGCGGAGCAGGGAAGGGCGGATGGATGTAAATTTGAATTCACGCTCACCATCACGTCTGATGATCTAGATGATATGCTTAGCAACCCGGCCCACAGGGCCAGAATGGTTGGCACCGTGAATGCTCCGGCAATCTCAGCCCAACCTCTCACTGTCACTGATGGAGAGTTCAACCTGTTTACGGAGAATCCCGACCAGATCGAGACGAGAAACATGCGATACAGGATGAAAATGACGGACGAGAGTGGGAAGGACTATTGCTTTGAGGGGTTCAAAGTAGTTCGCCACGACTCGCGGTTCGATATTTGGAAAGACACGACCACGTTGTATATCACCATACATGAAGGAGACACATCAGACAGCCCTGTGATGGGGAAGGGCATACTCAGGATTTCGCCTGAGGATTTCTTGCGTCAGATGACCACAATACAGGCTACGAACGCCCATAGTCCGAAGGAACGGCTCGAAGAGACCGCGCGCTTTGGGCAATTCTTTGCGGGGGTACTCTACCAGACTTACGGTGGAATCCTGGCAAGGCCGAGTGTATTCAATCCGGATGCGCCGCCCCGAAAGAAAAGAACTCTCCGCGTGGGAGCGCCGCAGGTTTATTTCTTCAACACAGAGGATGGGGTTCAACTCCGCTTCACCCGTTATCAGGGCGGTAATAAGGGACCTGTGATTTTGTCTCATGGCTTAGGTGTGTCGAGCCTTATTTTTTCTATAGACACGATTGAGACCAATTTGGTTGAGTATCTCTACGCTCACGGGTTTGATGCCTGGCTCCTCGACTACAGGGCGAGCATTGACCTGCCCTCATCCGGAACTCAGTTTAGCGCAGACGATGTTGCTACAAAGGATTACCCAGCGGCGGTAAATAAGGTGCGCGAGCTTACGGGGGCTAAGGGTGTGCAGATGGTCGCGCACTGCTACGGCTCAACCACGTTTTTTATGGCTATACTTGCCGGACTCGAAGGGATCAGCTCAGCAGTCTGCTCCCAGATTGGTACGGACATCGTCGTGCCCGCTGCGGCCGAGATCAAATCCGGTTTGCATGTACCGTCTCTACTCAAGGCTCTTGGGGTGAAATCCCTAAATGCTTACGTTGATGCGCACGAGAAATGGCTTGAAAGGCTTTATGACAAGGCGCTCGAACTTTACCCTATCGAAGCCGAAGAGCGTTGCGGGAGTTCTGTGTGTCACAGAATTACGTTTGTATATTCGCCTCTCTATGAGCACGATCAATTAAATGATGACACTCATAGCGCTCTCCATGAGATATTTGGCATCGCAAATATAAAGTCATTCGAGCACCTGGCCCTTTTGATCCGCAAACGTAAACTGGTCAATGCCAGAGGAGAAGACGTTTACATGCCCCACATTGAGCGTCTTGCAATTCCGATTACCTTCATTCATGGGGCTGAAAACAGGTACTTTTTGCCTGAGAGCACTGAGAAAACCCTTGACCTCCTGAGCGAGAAGAATGGCAAGGATTTATACAGCCGCCACGTTATACCGAACTACGGACACGCTGACTGCATATTCGGGAAAAATGCGGTGAAGGATGTGTATCCGTTCATCTTGGATCATTTGGAGAATCGGTGTTAGCTAGTAATCTTGACAGCAAAATAATAAAACGGTTCCGGAACCTCTTTGAACCAGTGGGGCGTGTTCTTGGGAATGATAATCACATCGCCCCTGTTGAGCTTGTATGGCTTGCCACCTGTAATTCCCTTTCCTCGAATTTCATCGGATGTGATAGGATGCCCGCCCACAACAGTTCCGCCCGTGACCAATGTAGCGGAACCCTCCAGCACATAAAAAACATCGGTGTCTTTTAGGTGAACCTCGGCTATTCCGGGAGACTCTCGATGGCATGCAAGGACCTTATAATTGCTGAATTTAATTAATGATGTCGTCCCTTTCTTAAATGCCGCCGATACCTCGGCACTATTAAAATAAATAACCTCATCGGTGGACCTGGCTGAATTTGTCCCGCCCATAATCTTCTCGTCCTCAGATGTAGTTGCCTTTTTATCCATTGCCTCAGCATGGGTGGCAACGGCTGTTGATAAGAACAGCAGAACCAAAGTGACAGCCTTAGAATAGGCTATGGTTTTATTCATCTCCGTTTATAATAGATAAACAAATACCAAATTACAAACATAGTGGCCTGACTTGTGGTAAAATTGTCTAATTTAATGCCGTTTCTGCCCGATTAGGGAACCAAACCACAAGCCGTTTAAAGGAAATTTAGAGATGAATCTCAAAGTTTTCTCAATCTGCGTTATATTTTCAGTTGCTTTGATGGTTCTTTTCATTTTGATAAACTACGCATACTACAAGATGAGCTACGGCGCCAAAGCAAAAGGAATTATACTCAGGACTGTTTTGCTAAACATTCTGGCCATCTGCATTGGTTGGACACCGGTTGTTTATTTCTGGCCTGCTTTTAGCATAAAATATATGCTTCCGGCTGCCTGTGTGATAGGGGCACTGGGCTGCGTGGGCAGTAGGTTTATTTACCACGAGATCGTCCCGGAGGAATTGGGGAAGACGCTTTTACAACTCTTAGAGAGAAGACGTAGTGAGGAGAAGGGAACATAGGCGTAATCATTCTCTCTAGTTAGAAGTTATATGATAAGAGGAACAGACTTAGAAGCAGAGACGAATATCTATTCTATAAATCATGATGGGTTAGAACAGGCAGCCCCTTAGAGAGTTTTAAATTGAGAACTTAAAAGGAGGGAGAAAAGGATGAAAAGGTTTTTGGCAAAGTGCAGGACGATGCTTCAGCAAAATATAAAATTCACCGTAGTCGCTTTATGCTTAGCCATCATAATACCACCTATTGTATTCGCTGATGAATCATATCAGTACAAAATATCCTCTGTTCTTAATCCCCCTCCGAAGAATGGGGTCTATGATGTCTACTATGACAACGGAGTTCTATGGTCGGAGGCCAACTTTAAGAAGAGAAAACTGGAAGGTATGAGAAAAGCCTATTATCCGAATGGGAATTTGATGGAAGAAGAGAACTACAGGAAGGGTCAACTAGATGGTATGAGAAGGTTTTATTCTATGGGTGGGAGGGTATTAGTAGAGGAAAACTACAAAGAGGGCAAATTGGAAGGTAAAAAGAAGAAATACTACAGTAGTGGAAAATTATGGGTAGAAGAAAACTATAAAGGTGGCAATCGCGAGGGAAAAAGAGAGGAATACTATGAGAATGGAGAGTTAAGAATTAAGGAAGAATGGGGCAATGGGAAACTGGTAAGTCGAGAGGAGCACAAGGCGACACAACCATAAGGGCAAAATCGCTAAATATTCTCTCCTTCGTATTGTTGGAAAATCCAAACCACCTTGTATAAACTACGTAGTATCCACTGTGTATTAATACACTTTAAGCGCAACTTTACATCCATTCTATTTGCTATAAGGCACGATAAAAATTAGAGATTAAAGATATAATTTTACTGGTATAAAGATTGCAAATAATCAATACCTATAGCTATTACAAAGGCAAAAGGAGTTAAGAGAAATGAGAAAAATAGTCACTTTTACCGCTATCTTAGGACTTATCGCGACAATAGGTCTGAACCTTACAATTGAGAATGCCGGAGAGGCTCAAATGAGACAATACGCCAAGCAGAAGCCCGCTGTACCAATCGAGGTTGAAGGTAAGGTAACCAAGGTTAAGGGCAATACACTAACGGTCACGGATGGAGCGGGCAGAATCTATCAAGTTAAGACTGCTGACCCAAGAGCGCTCGAAGGGATTCAGGTTGGTGATATAGTTAGAATAGAGGGAGCGGTGCGACAGAAGAAAACGGTGGAAGCACAACAGAAGAAAATAAAGGTAAGAGCAGCCTCGGTCGAAAGGATTGGAGAAAACGGAAATGGGGGATATGTGCCCGAAAGCGTACCTCCTCAACCTGGACAACCTATCCAACCCGGCCAATAATAAGTAAAGCCCTGAAAAGGGATGTGGTTAATGGGTATTTCAATTACTTCCCTTGGTGGAGCTTGAGGTAATCCGGGCCATTACACCCGGCTTTGTATTCTGCCTTTAGAGGGCCTGTTATATGTGCTAATAGGCGTACAACCTTACGTTTTATGATGTATAATTGATTAAGAGTATAACAACCCTTCGATTATGCCGCTTAAATACATCCTTTTATTATCCCTATGTTTTGCATGCGGCCTATTACAACTGATGAGCGGCTGTGCTTCATTGCCAAATCGAGAAGAGATTTTAGGTGAAAGTGATCGTGGGCCTGCTGTCCCACAAGTGAAAGATTCCAGGGGTACTTTAAGTGCTCAAAAAAGCGAACGCATACTGGAGCGTGCGGCGGGCGATGCCGATGCGGCTGAGCAGCTAAAGAGGCTTGTCCAATCGGAACAGGCTATCACCGGGCGTCCGCTGATCGCCGGCAATCGGGTCACGCTTCTGGTTGATGGTCCGGCGGCCTACAAAGCGATATTCGAC
>JBLNAE010000227.1:0-4569 GCA_050259195.1 Ignavibacteriales bacterium | reverse complement strand
GCGTGTTCGGCATACGTTCAGGCATTTTCAATACTCCCTTCTTTGAACAATCACGCCACCGTATGGTTGCACCATCCTGATTCTCCTCATTATTTAGAGTTATTCATTATATTTATGACGTAAATCCATATAAGGAGGATACAAACTATTTTCCATTCATGGAGAGAAATAAATCTGGAAGTTTATCCTTTAGAAAAACCTTGCTCTGTGAACGCTGGACTTATCATTAACCCCATTTTACACATAAACCGTTATAATTGTCACACAAAGAATAATCCTTTTCAAGCAAAATTTTCTCTCAAACTGTTTACCTTCTTATGGAAAGAAAGCTTTTTGTCTCCATCTACACCCTACGTTATACTGAGCAACCTTTGTCATTTGTTATTAGGTTGGCTATGAGTTAGATAAGAGGATAGAATTATATAGAAACTATGCAGCTGAAACCTTTTACCTACTGGTTTAGAGAGATGGGATATTTGAGTAGACATCCTATTTTAGCTTTATTTTTTTTATCGAGCTTCGCCCCGTTTACTCTGCCAGGCTATAGCAAGGACAACCTTCAGGGTAGACCTAGTGCACACAATGCCAATAAGCAATCTTTTGATCAGTTACAATCCAATGAGTCCATTCAAACTGTTTATCAAAAGGTAAATGCATATCGAGTTTCGCACCATCTGCAACCCCTCACTCTCAATCCACTTATCAGTAATCTGGCGAGAACCCACAGTCGAGAAATGGCTAATGGAGAGGCCACGTTTGGTCATGGCGGATTCGAGCGACGAGCGCAAATACTCATGCAGAAGTTTTCATACCGTGAGATATCAGAGAATGTAGGATACAATATGGGATACGCCAACCCGGCCAGCGAAGTTGTCGAGGGCTGGTTACACAGTCCAGAACACTTGAAGAATATTAAAGGGGATTTCGAGCTCACCGGAATAGGTGTTGCAAGGGATAAGAAAGGGAGATACTACTTCACACAGATTTTTTTGAAGAGGTGAAAACTTCTGACAGCAGGTTCTCAGAAAGCATCAAGATGAGATAGCAATTGAACACTCTTTGGAGGCTAATAAGTTGTTGGACTGAGGAGCGCCGGCTGCAATTTATTAAGGGAATGAGGACACATGATTGATGATCTTTGGTATAAAAATGCGGTGATTTATAATCTCGATGTCGAAACGTTCATGGATACGAACGGTGATGGCATCGGCGACTTTGAAGGGTTGTCTCGCTGCCTCGATTACCTCTCCGGGCTCGGTGTGACCTGCATCTGGCTTCTTCCTTTTCAACCCTCCCCCAATCGCGATAATGGCTATGACATCTCTGATTATTATGGCGTTGACCCGCGCCACGGCTCATCCGGCGATTTTGTTGACTTCGCCCATCAGGCAAGACAGCGGGGGATTCGAGTCATCATGGACCTTGTTGTCAATCACACGTCGGATCAACATCCATGGTTCCAGTCCGCCCGAAGAGACAAAGGATCAAAGTATCGAAACTGGTACACCTGGTCGAAGAAACATCCCAGCGACTACAAGAAGGGAATGGTCTTTCCGGGAGTTCAAAAGTCAACCTGGTCGTATGATAAGGTTGCCCGCGAATGGTACTTTCACCGCTTCTATGAGTTCCAGCCGGATCTCAATATGGCAAATCCGGACGTTCGCACGGAGATTCAACGAATCATGGGCTACTGGCTGGAACTGGGCGTCTCCGGTTTTCGTGTTGACGCAGTCCCTTTCGTTATTTCAACACAGGAGCCAGGGAAGAAGCATGTACACCATTTTGAATATCTTACCGAGATGCGCGATTTCCTCCAATGGCACGAGGGTGATGCAATCCTACTCGGTGAGGCCAATATACTTCCCAGCAATGACATCAAATACTTCGGCTCCAATGGAGACCGGATGCACATGATGTTTAACTTCTTTGTCAACCAAAATCTGTTTTACGCCCTCGCATCGGCAGACATAAAGCCACTTGTGAAGGCGCTCGAGGCAACGCAAGCAATTCCCCAGTTCGCCCAGTGGGCCAATTTTCTCCGCGATAACGACGAGCTTGATTTAGGGCGACTGACAGACAATCAACGTCAACTCGTCTTCTCCAAGTTCGGCCCCGAAAAAGGGATGCATCTCTATAATCGTGGCATTCGCCGACGCTTGGCGCCGATGCTTGGAGGAAATCGGCGCCAGATTGAGCTTGCCTATAGCCTTATGTTTACACTTCCCGGTACTCCTGTGATGCGCTACGGCGATGAGATCGGGATGGGTGATGACCTAAGTCTCAATGAGCGGGATGCGGTTCGCACGCCGATGCAATGGTCGGATGAGCCGCAGTCCGGCTTTTCCACCGCTGAGAAAACGGTGCTCCCCATCATCAAAGATGAAGTCTGGAGCTATGAGAGGATTAATGTTGCTAGTCAGAGACGCGATCCCCAGTCTATGCTCAACTGGACGGAGCGAATTATCCGTATGCGGAAAGAGTGCCCGGAGTTCGGATGGGGAACGTGGAAGATTCTCAATACTCGAAATTCGAGCGTCCTCGGGATGCGGTATGACTGGCGCAATAACTCCATTATTACTCTCCACAACTTCGACAATAAGCCACACAGCGTAATACTTGATATCGGAGTTAAAGGAGGAAAGAATCTCGTGAACCTCTTTGCAGAGAACCACAGCGAAACGAAAGGGAACGGCAAGCACCACATCGTTCTTGAGCCGTATGGATACCGCTGGTACCGCATCGGAGGAATGAGCCACATTTTGAGTCGAGAGAAATTGTGATTCTGAACGCGGGGGTTTCATTTTGAATTGTTTAGTAAACTAGAACATTAATTTTCGCCGAGGACCTTTCTAAGTAATTTCTTGGCTTTGACTAGAGAAGCTTCACTTGTGTTCTAACCTTATTTTTGCCTCGTGCATCTCTATAACCGCATTGTCTAGAGATTGATTAGCTTCATTTATTGCTCGCCTTGTCTTTTGAATGTAATCCATTTTTGGTGTATCACAGTATTCAAGCAAATACCCTGTTGCTTCTAGAAATTTGCTCCATGAATTAACCAATGAACGGTGCATAGCTTCAAACTCTGCCGGCGCCTTTATTCTATTAAGGTAGTCAACTATGCCTTTAAAATGGGTTTGGTATAAACCAGTGAGACCTGCACATTCGTAGCTATCCATATCGTTGAAGTGAATTGCAAATTGGTGAAATGAGTCTATTAAACCTGGTGAAGTGAGTATAATACCGTCAATACTGCTCCAATATGCAGAGTAGGATTGAACTTCTGATGCCGGTTTGTTAATACCCTTAGCACTTGCAGTAAGGGTTAAAATGAAAATCGACACAATTAATACCTTCTTCATCCTGTCCCTTTTTATTGTGGCTTTCTTATCCAGTTGTTAGAAATGTTCGTCTTCCATTTATCTACGCTCCTACGCTCTAACACATAGTCTTCCCCTAGGCTTATCAACTACCTTACTTTGTGTCTTTTACCGCTTGAGAGAGGTCTTTGTCAAAAGAACATAATTGCCATTATTCTCGTGTCTATTTCTCCATATCTGATTTTATTTTCTTAACGAAATTCTCCATTGCCTCAGTAGCTTTCTTTAGTTGCTCTATCCATCTTTCTTGAATCTTCTGTAAACTTTGGAGATACTCTTTAACTTGAGTAGGTACGTTCACTTCCGAAAGTAGCTTATTGGCCTCTTCTGCTTTTTTCCTTTGTTCCTCTACCATCTGGTTTACTACTTTTCCCATTGTTTCTACAACGTTTTGCACCCACACTTCTTGAAATCTTTTAGATTCTTCTAAGAGCTTGTGGTGGTAATCCAGGATAGGTTTAGCCATCTTCTCAGTTATTTGTTGATAATCTAAAAAGGGCTTTACCATTTTTTCCATTTTCTTAGGATACTCAAAAAATGGTTTGGCTATCTTCTCCATTTCCATTCTCTGCTTTTCTAAAATCTTAATAAACTCAGTAAATGGGTCTCTAGAACTTTTCTTTTGCGCCATAGACTTCCTCCTCCTTTTATCCCAATTTATGAATAAACCTTTCTATTCCATTATCTCACCAAGAATAACCCCTTGTCAAACAAAAATTCTCTCCAATTGCCTTCTCCATAAAAAGAAATGGTTTCTTATAGAGTCCTATTCCTTTAGTCCAGTCCTGATACAAAACCTCAGGCTGTCCAAAACACTCGAAAATCCCACCTCCAACCCTAAGCTAAGCCTATGCATTTTAGCCGTTTATAGTTTGATAAATCCTAAAAAGGATTTTTCTGATCCCTTTGCACTGACAAGCAGGAAACAGAGAAATAAGAATGTATTATAAGTACGGTAGCTATTGGTTGCGGGGGCAGGATTTGAACCTGCGACCTCCGGGTTATGAGAGCGAAGAAGTTATATCAAATCCGGATAAAGTATAGTCGTATGAGAGAAGTGTCTGATATAAGCTTCTTTGTATGCCTAAACGTATAATTATTGAACCAAATTTGAGTCTGGCAGAACTGGAAGCCAGATGCCGCAAGTCAAAGGATGTAGTGGAAAGAACTCGATGGCAGGTTGTGTGGTTAC
>JBLNAE010000226.1:0-3349 GCA_050259195.1 Ignavibacteriales bacterium | reverse complement strand
AGAGGGCAATAATTACCGTCTTAAAAACGGTCGTTTTTGAAACTAAACACTTCTTAAATTCAAAAACCAATCCGACATAGGTCGCCCCAAGGCAAAACTCTCCCAAATCACCAAGCCAACCGGCAAGGATGACCTCATCCGGGACTACCTGCAAAGGAAAATTCCCCTAACAGTTATCGACAAACTCTTAGAGCGTGTTTGAAAAATCGCTAACTGCCATTGTCCCCTCTAGGGCGCTCAGTGCGCTTGGGCAGACCGAGGAGGATAGAGCCTACCAGGATGACGCAGCACTGGAGTGGTTTACTCTCGCCATCACACCACAACGCTAGCTAATTTTGAATTTTCAAACACGCTCTTAAGCGTCAACCGGAGAACGGTGAGAGATTACATCAAAACCCGAAAACTAACTTTATCTTGATAGCTCTCTGTCATTTTTTACACATGGATCAGACAAGACAACATTTGATATAGATTCTCACAGTTGACACTACAGATTGGTTGCAATATTATTTAAGATGCTATATAGCACGGTTAATTTCATTTACCAAATGAAGTGTTAGCTGGAAAATCTGCTTAAGAAGATTTTGAAGGGAATTGTAAAAATTATATGTGAGTATAACCATTTACAATTTCTTTTTTTTATTCTATAAAGCCATACTAACAAACGAGCCGTTTTGTTGTCAACTTATACAATGTAATAATAAAAGGGATCAATTTATATCAATACACATGAAGTGGTGGTAAACGGATAATTGATAGTAGATATTAAGAGGATTGATTTTCTTATGAGTTTACTTCGCTTTTTGACTCCCCTATCCCCTGTTGAAAAGGGATATCCTAAGCAGCAAGTTTTTGGGGTATTGGTGATTCACTAGAATCAACAATATTAGCTATCTTTTCATAAAGATCAGGCAGGTGATTTTGTCGTAAACGGAACTTTGTTCCATGATTGTGTCCCGTACGCGCATCAAAATCAATAAGTATATAAGCTTTTTCTATGGCTTCTAAAAATCTTTCAAAGCTAAACTTCTGTAGCATAAGAACCTTCTTATAGTTAAAATACTCTTTTCCCTTTTCTTGTTTTACACCTGCCTGAACATAGAAACAATTTAATAACTTAGTTCCTGCTTTATGCTCAAGATCATCAAATCCCCAATAGGGCTGTGGGGTGAGCTCTCCTAACCCCACTCGCTGCTCTACTTGCTTTAACCAACCCGCGTGTTTAGGAGTGACTTTTGAGGCATCAAAAGAGATTAAGATTTTTCGTTCGCTACGATCGATTTTTACCATAAAACCCCTATCGCTTGGTGATAAACCGTGTATGGTTTGACGGAAACTCATTTCAGTAAGGGAATATAGTTTCCCTGCTTGCTGACTCGGCCAGCCATATTTTGGTAGTAAAATTTGCGGCACAAATCGAATAGCCCTAGGGGAGGGTTCAGAGTGAAAAAGGGTGGTTAAGGAAGTCGTATTTATTCGCTGTGTTTTTAGCTCCCACTCTGATGCATTTGGAACAGGTAAATTATTTTCTTTTATTTCTAGTAAATCTTCGAGGGTATTACCAATCCCACCATGGTTACCCTGTCGAGCATTTGGTATCCAGCCTTGTCTTGAAATCGCTTTTAGCTTTTCAATTAATTCTTCCTTTGTATAAATTTTCATTATTTATAGAAAATAGTGTGCTTTGGTTTGGCATCACTATTTTCCGTTGAATCCACTTGTTTTCTAGCCGTTGTTCAGCCATCTCGCAATATTGCGGCGATAATTCAATACCTATATAGTCACGTTTCAAAGCACGGGCAGCTATGGCTGTAGTACCGCTACCCATAAATGGATCTAGAACAATACCAGCGGTTGTCGAGGAGATAATCCGAACGATTAAGTCAACAGGAAAAGCCGCCGGATGCTCATTCTTCATTTCTTGGGTAAATTCCCAGACATCGCCGTAAGCGTTGGCTTTCGGAGCCAGTTTAAATTTAGGTTTAGTAATTAAGTAGATGACCTCGTAGGTAGGTAAAAAATATCCTGGGTTAAAATTTAAACCGCCCTTGCGTCTCCAAATAATGATCTGTCGAACCGGAAAACCATTAACAATATCGCTTCTATCCTGCAAAAGTCCATTCTGTACCCGCCATTTGTGGTTATAAAAGATGGCGCCATCCTCTTTAAGAACTCTCATCATTTCTTTTAAGCACTTACGTTGCCATTTTACATATTCATTATGTGGCATACAATCGTTATGGTTAGAGTATCCCTTTTGTAGCGCTGCGTTTGCCCATTTACCACCGCGGCCATCTTTCATTCCATTACCTGTTGAGTTCTTCAAGTTGTAAGGCGGTGATGTAACCACTAAATCGATACTCTTATCGGGAATGTGCTTTATTGCCTTAAGAATATCTCCACAAACAATCTTGTTTATAAAATCATTAGGATATGTCACGCTTAAATATAAGACATAGTATAACAAATCATGAATAAAAATGAGTGGGTAATATCGCGGTTGTGAAAAGAGTAATTCAACTCTCGGATACTCATTATCAATATAATAATAATTTGAGATAGTTTGAGATATTGACAGTACAATAAATAATGGATTATTCTACTTACAGCACAAGAAACGCTGTCAAAATAACCCTTGTGGTTTTTGGCAGGTTTAACTAAGTATGATTTTCTCAATCGCATCACAAAAAGGTGGCGTAGGTAAAACCTCATCCAGCATTTCTCTCTCAGCATGCCTTGCGCGTAAAGGCAAAAAGGTTCTTCTTATCGATATTGATTCGCAGGCCAATAGTAGCAAGGTCCTGCTTCACCACTATCCTCAGTTGCAAAAACATCAGACGATCTATGCCACGATCCTTGACCGCCTTCCCTTAACGATCCACCAGACTCATCTACCCAACCTCGATCTGGTCCCCTCCCACATCCTGCTTTCCAATACCGATGTAGAACTCACCACCGCGATTGATCACCGCGAGGAGAGGCTTAAACGAGAGCTGGATATGGTCAAAGATAACTATGACTATGTTTTTATCGACTGCCCCCCTACCCTCTCGTGGCTCACCATCAATGCGATGACTGCCGCAGACAAGGTGATCGTGATCGTATCCCCGGGTTACTTTGAGCTCGATTCCATTGTCCAAATCAGCAAAACTATCAACGAGGTTAAGGGCTATTTTAATCCTCACCTTGAGTTGGCAGGCTTACTATTTACCATGAGCGATCCGACCGTCAACAGTAAAACCTCCTTGCAGATTCTCAGACAAACCTATACCAGCAGTGTCTTTAATACGGTCATTCCCCGCAACACCGATCTTCGCGATGCCCATTTTCAGAAAAAAGATATCTTCTC
>JBLNAE010000225.1:0-5125 GCA_050259195.1 Ignavibacteriales bacterium | reverse complement strand
TAAGGCTCTGTGTAGGGCGCGGATGGATTCCTTATCATCCGTCGGCCCGTATCCGCGCCCGCTTATAGCCCAAGCGCCGAGACCGATTTCCGAAACCAACAGGTTTGTCTTTCCGAGTTTTCTAAATTTCAATTTATTGGCTATAGTTATCGCATAATTTGTTTTATTTTGAAATGTAAATAATACCCAATTCTATGAAATGGTAGGGGATTCAAAAGGAGTAGGGGCAGGTTTGAAACCTGCCCCTACAAAGTCCTTTATCAAATAACAGATTCGGTTATGATCAGTACTATCAAAACCGGAATGGTTATTTTATATGCGGCATTACTTTTTCAGCAAAGATTTTCATGGACTTAACAGATTGCTTGTAATCCAGGCCAGGGAATTTAAAACGGCAAACGAGATGATTGAGCGATGGCAACGATTGCTGAAAATTTTTAATTGTCTCAATGCATTCTTCCGGTGTGCCGAATACGCCCTGCTCTTTTGCAACCCCTTCCAATTTAGGGTCATTTGGGTCTGTTATTGGATTTCCCTCTCCATCAACCATCGAACCCCACTCGGTATAGCCTTTATAGATATACGTCACGTGCTCTTTAATTTCCCGCCACCCCTTTTCCCTTCCCTTGGGTGTGACATAAACATCGCGGACGAGAGGCTGTTCAATCCCTTGTGGATTGCGCCCGAAATCTCGAAGAGCATTGTGGAATAAAGCAATCTCTCTTTGGAGAAACGGTATTGTGCCAATACTTGCCAGATAGAGAGGCACGCCTAGACAGGCAACGCGCCTTATGGCTGGTTCCTGATATGCGCCAATCCAGACAGGAATCGGTTTTTGAACAGGTTTTGGTGTAACGTTGAGGTCTCCATATTGGAAATGCTTGCCCTGGAAATTGAATGGCTCATCTCTCCAACTCTTCTGTAGAACCTCAATGCCTTCATCCATACGCCCTTTTCTATCCCTGAGAGACACGCCGAAACCACCAAACTCTTCCTGTCGGTATCCCAACCCAAGACCCAAGATCAAGCGTCCCCCCGAAATAATGTCTACGACCGCGGCGTCTTCGGCGACTCTGATCGGATTATGTAGAGGCAAGAGCAAGACCCCTGTGCCAATACGGATTTTCCGCGTGCGAGCAGCTATGGCAGCCGCCGTTACAAGTAGGGAGGGACAGTATCCATCTGATAAGAAATGATGCTCAGTTAACCATGCGGACTCAAATCCGAGTTCCTCAGCTACGCCTATCTGCTCTAACATTTCAGCATATAACTGCTGATGTGAAACAGGATTGTGTGGTGGTGATTGCAAGCTGTAATATCCAATCCCAAATTTCATGCTATTTTCCCCTTCTCTTTAGAAATTAAGTCAGAGGGAATTTTTCCAGCCTTATATTTGGATTATTGCTCTGGGATGATAAAAAATGGCTGGCCCTCATTTTTGGATAAGAGCCAGCCGTAATTTTCAACGAGTTTATTATCAAACTGTAAAGGACGAGCCACAGCCGCAGGAGCCTTTAGCATTTGGGTTTTTAATTGAAAACCCCGTACCGCTAAGGCCATCTGAATAGTCAAGTATAGCTCCCTGGAGATAAGGAAAACTCAACTCATCAATCGCAACCTTAATGCCTTCTGCCTCAAAAACCTTATCCGTATCTTCGGTTGTGTCATCAAAGCCCATTTCATAAGAAAATCCAGAGCATCCGCCGGGAACTACTCGAACTCTAAGAACAGCTTCAGATATTCCTTCATCCTGTAGAAGCCTCTTAACCTCGCCAGCAGCTTTCGCAGTTACCTCAAACATCTTGGATTACCTCCTTTCGAAAATTTCTTCAGTCTCTATAATTATATGCGGTAATAAAAACAATAGCAAATCCGAGTAAAAAGACAACAGAGTTTATGATTACAGACTGCCTGTGAAGCTTATTAAACCTGGTTTGCACCTCTCCATATTGAGGGGAACCCTCAGCCAGGGTTCTCATCTGCACCCTTACCTCCAATGCCTGAGGTCTTATTACCGCTCCGGCAAATATTGCAAGCCCAATCATAATGACGAGTATCACAACTCTCGATAGATACGAAATCCCGGATGAATGGCTTCCGACAAGCCAGGAAAGCATGGATGTAACAATGGCAATCCCGCCGCATACATAAGCGATAAGATAGTATTTGGAAAAAATGTCGGAAATCACCTCTCCTGCCATCTGCCTGGGGAGAATTTTAAAAACGCTCGGTGCCACAGAAGAAGAGAAAAAGAATATGGTTCCTATCCAGAAGACAATCGAGAGAAGATAGAGAAATCTGAGAACAATCTGCATTAAGTCTAGCTCCTTTAGAAAACCATTTCATAATAGTAAGCGAAAAAGAGGTGAAAAGCCACTAAGAGATTTACATCAAAAAGTAGATTTCGTTGACATAGTGTAAACATTATCTACACATTAGAGGGCCGATAAGAAACTTAATATGCTTAACTATTTATGCTGAGAACGGTTCTAAAGATAAAAGAATGGTGTAGGCGGCGCTTACATTTTAAAAATTTATGAAAAATAAAGGCGCAATAATTTCAGGAAATTACAATTCGGCACGTGGTTTGCGAATTAAGTAAAAAATATCTAAACTAAGGAGGATAATACCATGCCAGCTAAAAAAGATAAACATCACATGTCAACGGATAGGGGCCGTGTTGCCGTTCCCGGAAGTGAGCGCACCGCTCCTCCCAACGCCCGCCTCGTAGGCACGCCTGATCCAAATGAGCGCATCGAGGTCACCGTGATGATGCGTCCCCGCAAAGGGTTCGCTTCGGTCAAGGAGATGGGTGCTCTGCCACCTAAGAAACGCAAGTATCTCACTCATGAAGAATTCGCGGCAGCCCACGGCGCTAATCCTGACGATATCGAAAAGGTTGAGGAATTCGCCCATGAGCACAATCTTACAGTAGTGGAGGTTAGTGCACCTCGGCGCAGCATAAAATTGTCAGGCTCCGTGGCTGACCTCAGCGCCGCATTTGGAGTCTATCTAGCAAATTACGAGTATTCCGAGGGAACTTACCGTAGCCGCACCGGGTCAATATACGTGCCCCATGATCTTGCAGATATAGTGCAGGGTGTCTTCGGCTTCACCAATCGTCCGGTAGCCAAGCCTCACTTTCGCCGTTTTAAAAAGCATGAAGGAGCCACACAGCCCCACGCCAATGGTATCTCCTACACCCCAAACCAGTTAGCTCAGCTCTACAATTTCCCCACTGATGTGAACGGACAAGGCCAGTGTATCGCAATCATCGAGTTGGGCAGCTACCGTACCAATGACCTCAAGGCCTACTTCTCCCAGCTTGGAATTCCCAAGCCGACGATCAGGGGCAGGTCGGTTGATCATGGCCATAACCACCCCACCAATTCCGATAGTGCTGATGGAGAGGTGATGCTCGATATAGAGGTGGCCGGCGCCGTTGCTCCCGGCGCGAAGATTGTTGTCTACTTCGCACCCAATACCGACCAAGGCTTCATAGATGCTATTACAACAGCCATACACGATACCCATAACAAACCCTCGGTAATCTCAATCAGTTGGGGCGGGCCTGAAAAGGACTGGAATCCTCAGGCCATGCGGGCTATGGATCAAGCATTCCCAGGATGCCGCTACCCTCGGCGCAACGGTTTGCTGCGCTTCGGGTGATGATGGCTCATCCGATATCCGAATAGGGTTAGAGCCGAATGACGGCCTTCTTCATGCCGACTTCCCAGCTTCCAGTTCCTTTGCCCTGGGATGTGGAGGTACCCGGCTGGAGTCATCAAACGGCGCCATCACCAAAGAGGTCGTTTGGAATGAAGAAAGAAGTGGTGGTGCTACTGGTGGTGGAGTAAGTGATATATTCGATCTGCCGACCTGGCAGTCCGGCGCTCATGTCCCGCCATCGGCGAATTCAGGAAAGCGAATCGGGCGGGGGGTGCCTGATGTAGCTGGCGATGGCGATCCGGCCACTGGTTATGTCATTCGAGTAGATGGACAACAGTTTTCCATAGGAGGGACCAGTGCGGTAGCGCCTCTATGGGCCGGCTTGATAGCTCTCATCAACCAGAAATTAGGACAGTCAGTGGGTTATCTTAACCCTGTGCTTTACAGTTTGCCCTCCACCGCTGGTACATTTCATGACATTACCGATGGCAACAACGACATTGACGGAAACAAGGACGCATATAAGGCTGCTAGTGGTCGGGACCCCTGCACCAGACTAGGAAGCCCTAACGGAGTCAAGCTATTGCAGGCTCTAAGCAAGTAGAAGATTTTTGATATATGAAGGGCTTGATTCTTAAATCAAGCCCTGACGCCTTTCTGTGTAAACAATCCCATATTTCATCTCAGATTATTTAAGCATCCTATCATCAACATGAGCTTATGGTTTGATGTTCTGGTTCATATGGAAAATATTCTCCGGATCGTATCGCTTCTTGATCTGTCGCAGCCGAGCGTAGTTCGCGCCGTAAGCAGCAGCCACCCTATCGCTTTCGTCTTCAGTCATGAAGTTCACATACGCACCACCCGATGCATACGGTGCAGAGGCTCTGAAAAACTCACGCGCCCATGAAATACAGGTTTCGTCATGCGTCGCCTCATCCCATCGCCCGTGCACATTCATCACGAACTTTGCGTCCCGATAACCATATGCCATAGCATCCGCAGGAACACGATTGGCTGCGCCCGCGATAAGCCCGATAAAGATCTCGCACTGTGGCGAGGGTAGCTTCTTCGCAAACTCGATCACCGTGTCCAGCGCCTCATCGCGTAGCTCTGTGAAATTATGGGATTTCCAGTAGTTTCTCGCACCGGGTGCAAGCAGAGGGTCAAAAGCCTTCTGCCATTGTACGTACGGCATTGCACCAATATGTTCACCATGCGCATCGCCAAAACGGCGCAGAGCCGATACCAACTTCTCACCTTCTGCTATATCTCCGGCATAGAATATAGCTAACACAACAACTTCCTTGCCGTGCACCTCCTTGGGAAGAAAGGGCAACGGCGGAGCCTGGCGAAGCACCACCCACACACTGAGTTCCTCAGGTGCAGATTTCACAAATTCGCGATACTTCCTCAGCACCTGCTTTGCCTGGTCTAATGGAAAAACGATCAACCC
>JBLNAE010000224.1:0-11585 GCA_050259195.1 Ignavibacteriales bacterium | reverse complement strand
GTGTACTTAAATATGTCTCATTAAGTCAATACCAGTTTACGTTTTGTTAATGGCGAGGAGATTCTTCACCGGCGCAATTCCTTTAACTCTGATTCCGTCAGCTTATGCATTGCCTCATCTTCCTTCAGTTTTCCTCAAGTGGCCTAACGACCGAGTTCAGCGATGACGTCCTTTGAGATGAGCAAATCAAATGACAAAGGACCGATTGATGAGAAGCGTGCTTGGGCGGCTCCGGCCCAGTGTCTTGTTATGGAAGAGTTTTACCTATTGACCTCCGAAGCCTTATAAGTGTTAAGCACTTCACTTCACTCCTATGCCCAGGTATGCGGTGAAGAGTAACTCGATTGGGCCTTCGCCGAGCATACTCCGGAGCCGGTCGAAGACACCGCGTGCGACCTCGGTCCAGCGTTCCTCGCCCAGCTTACGGTGCAAAAGGACGACAGGTGCTGTTGTCCGCTGCACCAAGCCCCAGAACTCCGACAGCGACGGCGCGGTCAGGCTGTGAGTGATTGTGTGAATCACGACCTCCCGCAGAGCGGCGTCTGTCATCTCACGCGTGAACTCTTCGGGGTCGCCCAGCGGTGCCTTACCCCGGCCGAAGGGCAGGCCGGGCAACATGGCTTGGATGCTGTCCATCACCAGCGTAAACGGGCCCTCGAAGGGGGCCCAACTGCTGACCACCACACGCCCCTGTGGCCGCAACACCCGGCGCAGCTCGCGAAAACCCGCAGCGCGGTCGGGAAAGAACATCAGACCGAATAGGGAGAAGGCGCCGTCGTAGGCGTCATCGTCGAAGGGCAACGCTTGGCCATCGCCGACGCGTACATCCACAGCAGTGAGGCCAGCCTCCGCGGCGCGCCGTCGCAGGTTAGCGATCATCGCGGGTGAGAAGTCGATGGCGCTTACTCTAGCACCTTCGGTGGCGGCCATTAGCGCCAACGTCCCAGGCCCCGTGGCCACGTCCACGATCCGAGGCGACGTTGGCAGCAACGCGAGCCGGAGTGCATCGCGTGCGAACAGCTCGAACTGTGGTAGGAGCTCGGCCGTGTAGGCGTCGGCTACGAGGTTCCAAGGCTCCGCGGTGGCGAGCGGACTCACAGCGGGAGTCTCTTGCTCTTGTGATGAACTCTTCATCATACACCTCCCTTTTGGACTGTTCCAATTCCTAACGTATTATGAAAGGGCGCCCCTTTATAGTGGTAGTCTAAAGTTGTAGTTTAAACAAAAACCACTTAAAGAAGAATCCTACGAGTGACGATAAGTATATTGGACTAGATGTTCATCAGTCAACGGTGGTACGTATTCGACGAATAGGAGAATACGGACGCCGTTGCCAAACGGCGAGGGCGTCCATGTCTACAGTTGCGATGAAATATGAGCGACGAATAGGACGGAAGCGATGAACAAGAGCTTTCGATCATACTTACCCCTTGTCTGTGAGGAACGGTGTCCGAATGCTGCCTCATCGTCGCATCCGTCCTGTTCGTCAGACATGTAGTCGCAGCCGTGCACGATCATCAAGGCAAGTGCGTGATGGAATCAATCAGCGGCACTGTCCACGTCGTATTTGAAGAATGCACTCAAGCAGCTTGGCTCTATTAATTATACGAAAAAAGTTCGCATAATCACTCTCTACAGGATGTTATTTAGGATATACAAACAAGCCTAATTTCCCCCAAGCTCTACCGAAACTACTTTGGTTGCGCTTCGTTTATTGGAGGTTATTCCGATAAGAGAGTTTGTGGCCTGCATCGTTTTTTTATTGTGCGTGATGACCACAATCTGAGACTCTTTTCCTATGTCTTTAAGCAACTCCGTAAACTGACCCGTATTTGCATCATCTAAAGGAGCGTCAATCTCATCAAAGAGAAGAAACGGCGCTGGCCTTATAAAGCAGGCGGATAGGACAAGGGCAATGGCAGAGAGTGCCTTCTCTCCGCCTGAAAGCAGACTTACGGTTTGAAACCTCTTTCCACCCGGTCTTACCATAATATCAACGCCTGTCTCAAGGAGGTCTTCCTGATTTGTAAGAACAAGCTTCGCTTCGCCTCCTCTAAAGAGGCGGCTAAAGACTTCCTGGAATCTTTTATTTACAACCTCAAACGTTTCGTTAAACCTCTTTTCAGACTCTCTATCAATCTTATTCATAGCCTTTCTCAGGGCCGAAATGGCATTTACCAAATCCTCATTCTGCTCACTCAGGAATTTGAACCTCTCTTCGAGGGTTTTGTACTCATCAGGCGCAAGGAGGTTTACGGGACCAAATTTCTCGATCCTTTCTTTGAGTTTCCGAAGCCTAGCCTCCTCGCCCTCGCGATCCGTAATTTTAAATTGAGAATCGCCAATTTGACTCACATCAAAATCGCTTTCCCGAAACGACTCTTTAAGGTGCTTAATTTGAATCTCAATACCGTTTAAACGGAATTCAAGAGAGTTTAAATTCTTTTCTGTTTCGGTTGTTTTCTCTCCGAACCTCTCCTTCTCCTCCTGCGTGTTTTTAATTTTAAGTAGAATCTCATCCCTTTTGCCCCTCTCGGCGTTTAGTTCTTCCTCTTTCTCATGAAGAATCGCCAAAAGGCGATGAATCTCTACCTTTGTATCTTCATCCGTTTTGATGAAACTGAGTTTGTCCTTCTTCTTTCTTTCCATCTCTTCGGATTCGAGAGCGATTCTTTCTTTTATCTCTTCTTGCCTCTTTCTAAGCTCGTCTAAGTCCTCTTCGACGCTCTTTTTCTTCTCCACAAGCGCGGCGCTCTCAATTCTCAGATTTGTAATCTCTCTATCCAGCGCCTTTTCTCTATCTTCAAATCTCTGAATGTCCTCTTTGAGCCCGCTGAATTTTTCTTCAATGAGTGCTTTCTCATTTTCAATGCGTTTTAACCGTGAGAGCGTTTCTTTAAGCTCCGCATCCTTTTCCCCAATCTCCAAACCAATCCCATTTAGATCGAACTCGATTATCTCATACCGCCTTTGGATTTTTGCAGTGTTGTCTTGAAGGTTGGAGATATCTTTTCTAACCTCGGCTTCTTTTATCCCGATCTCTACAGACTCTCTTTCAATCTCCTCAATCGCATCCCGGAGCTTTTCAACCTCTTCCCGATTCATATCTATTTCTTTTAAAATCTCTCCGAGTTTCGCATCCAGGCTTTGGGCCTGTGATGAGAGTTCTTCAATCTCTCTTTTTCTCTCAAATACCCCTTCGGCGCCGACTCCACCTGAGATTGCGCCCGTAGAGTGAAGCAGGTCGCCGTCGAGTGTGACAAACGTGCCCTCTTCAATTTCCCCTCTCAAATTAATGGCGTCCCTGAGAGAAGAAACCACAAACACGCCCTTTAGCATATCGTCAATTATATCCTTATCTATTCCCTCAACCTTAATCATCTCCCAGAGCGGCACAATGTCCTTTCCATTTTTCTCGAAATGTCCGTTCTTCTTTCCGTTATTAACGATAGGGACAAATGTACCTCTTCCAATGGATCGTTCTTTCAGGGAATCTACAGCCCGGAGCGCCTCCTCGCTCTCTTTAACAAGAACCCATTTGAGCCTGTCTCCGAATGCCGCCTCAAGTGCCCGCTCATAGCCCCTCGGAACCGAAATAAAATCAGCAATCACCCCTAAAATTCCGTTTCCCTTTTTCTCAAGGAGAAATTTTCCTATCCCCTCCGGAAGCCACTCGTACCCTGTTTCAATCTGCTTGAGGGCGTTAAGCCTTGAGTGAATCTCTTTAAGACACTCGCCGAGCAATGCGCTTTCTTTTTTCTTCATCTCTCCATCCACACTCAGCGCAGAAAGACATGATAGGATACTCTCTTCCATTTCTTCTATTTCGACTCTGCGCTCCTGAGCGCTCTTTAGAACACGTTCAAGCTCCAGGATTCGAGAGGATGTTTTTTCTTTTTCGCCCTCTACCTCCTCTATCTCCCTCCTAGTCCGCTCGTGTCTGGATTTCAAATCGGAGAGTTCCTTTTCATATCCGAAAGCCTCGCCCTTTAGAGCACCGTGTTCATCGAGAGCATTAAAAAGCGCCGTCCTTGTGCTCTCAATATCGTGTTGGATTTCCGTAAGCTCCAATTTGAGCTTGGAGAGCGCCTCTTCTTTTTGTGTAATCTCAATCTCTTTAGAATATAAGTCTGAGCTTATTTCTTCGAGACTCTTTTCCTTGAGATTAATCTGAATAGTTGTCCTTTCGCCTTCCTCTCCGAGAGATTCAATCTCCTTTTCGAGTCTTTTAATGAATTCGTCAACCCCCGCGGCTTCGCTCTTCCTTAGTTCCTCGAGGGCCTCTTTTGTCTGCAAGTCTGATTTAATTCCATAAACCTCTTTTCCCAGATCCTCGAGTCTCCGTTCAAATAATGATATTTCTGATCTCATGCTCTCAAGAAGGGTTTCCTTTTTCCTCCTCATCTCTATCAGAGAAGAGAGCATACTCTTTAACTCCGACTTCTGAGAAAGAATGCCCTTTTTTTCCTCTTCCATTTCGCAGAGTTTTGAATGGGTTATCCCGAATTCAAGATGCCTTGCTTCCTCGGAGAGGCGTTTAAACTCCTCGGCATCCTTTGCCTGACGGCTGAGAGTAGCCATCTGGCGATTTATCTCATCCATTACGTCCTTTACGCGTCTTAGATTTTCTTTTGTAGACTCAATCCGTCTTTCCGTCTCGCGGCGCCTTATCCTGTACTTTACAATTCCGGCGACCTCTTCTATTACCGTTCTTCTGTCTTCAGGCTTTGCCGTAATTAAGTGCTCAATCCTTCCCTGGTCTATTGTGGAATAAGCCCTCGCTCCCGCGCCCGTATCCGTAAACATCTCGGTTATATCTTTTAGCCTGCAGGGGGAACCGTTTATGTAATACTCGCTTTCTCCGGAACGAAAGAGCCTACGCTTGACTACGACCTCATTAAACCCCTCTCCCGGAACGTCCACGAGTAAAAGTGAGACCTCAGCCATCCCAAGGGGTTTTAAGGTTTCGCCGCCGTTAGATACGACCTCTTCCATTCCCTCGGCTCTCAGGCGTCTGGGGTTTTGCTCCCCGAGAACCCAGCGAATAGCATCGAGTACATTGGACTTTCCGCATCCATTGGGACCTACTATGGTGTTTATTCCGCCTTGAAAATAGATGGTAGTCTTTTCGTAGAATGATTTAAAGCCGACGAGTTCGAGAGATTTAATTCTCATTCTTAAAAGTTAGATGGTATCACAATTAAAGCAAATTGTAAAGAAGTAAATATAAATTATTGTATGGCTTAAAAATTAACTGGATAACTAACCGGCCAGTCTTGTGGGATACTCACGCGACGGACAATTATGCTGTGCGTTTAATTTACTTATTAAATAAATTTGGCCAAAAACGCTTGTCTTTTTTGTCCTTGCCTTTATCCTCTTTCTTTTCCGACCTCCGCATCTGAATTAGCCTGAGTTCTCTTTTTGCCTCCATGTATTCAGGGTCATATTCCAGGGCCTTCAAAAAGCTCGCCTCAGCCTGGCTTTCGCTTTCGTCATACTTATAGACACATCCCAGATAATAATAATTCTGAGAGAGCTTTGGGTTCAAAGCAATAGCCTTTTGAAGCTGTTGTTTTACGTCGTGTACGACCCTGTCCTTATCCATCGCTCCCAAGAATATAGCCCAAGCAAGTGCCCCAACGTAGGTCGCTTCATCGGGGCTTAAGGCAGTGGCGTTCTTAAGCTCCTTCCGCGCCTCATCAAATCTTCTCTGCTTAAGAAGTACCTCCCCTTTTCTATAGGCGACTTCCGCATCGTAAGAAGCCTTAGCTTCTTGGAATTTGCCCACCTGAGCTTGAGAATCATACCGGGCGCGCTCTTCATCGTCGGAAAGAGTTTGGTAAGCCGCTGTAATCGTCGCAAAAACATCCTCCGCCTTTTGTTTTATGTCTCTATCAAAATCGGGATGGGCATCGGGATGAAATCTCTTTGCAAGACCGAAGTAGGCAGCGCGTATCTCCTCTCTTTTAGAATCTATATTAACGCCGAGGAGTTCATAGTAGTTTTTCTGATTTAGCACCGAATGGAGCTTTAGAATCTCATCGGTAATCATCTCTTTCTTCTCCTTTTTTACCTTATCTGCTTTAATTTCTTCATTATGAGAGACTTTAGGTTCTCCTAATCTGACATTGACCGTTTCTTCTCGAAGCGGTTTTAATTCTGTCTCTGCAACTTCTTCTTCGAGCATTATTATATCCTCTTGAGGAGCATTGACTACTTTGACGACCTCCTGGTTCTTGACCGTTGTATCGGCAGGTTGCTCTTTTACCTCCGGTTGCAGCTCCGGGTTTGGGTTTGATATCTTCAATAAGTCAAGCAGGTGTAGAAAATAAAGTAGCTTCAATGTTTCTTCCCTGTTTAGCCTGCTTGTGCTTAACACATCATTAATCGTTCCCTCTTTAAGGAGTTGTATAAACCTCGATTCTCTAGGATTGAAACCAATGCCGCTTATTTCCACTCTTAAATCTGGACTTAATTTGATTTCGGCATCGCCTCCATCTTTAGGAGAGAAAATCTCTTCAACGCTCGGGATATTCACAAATCGTTTTACACCCTCATACAAAACCTGAAGCAGGTTAATTTTGTAGCCCACAATCCTACTTACAAAACCGCTTTCGGGTTTGAAAGTGTAGGTGCCCTGCACAAAAGAGTTAAAACCATTTATGATTTTTTCTTTTACCTGGAGTTCCAGAAAGCTATTGAGTTCGTGAGGCGAGACTAAACCCATCTCGGCCAAAACATCCCCGATTCTCCGTTTGTTTTTTACCGCAACTTCCACCGCCTTTTCGTGGTCGGCCTTACTGATTTTTCCGCTCCCCATAAGTATCCTTCCAAGGGCGGTCTCAAAGTCCCCTCCCTCGACAAATACGGGAATCCCGTTTACAAAATAGAGCCTGAGTTTGACCCTTGAGCTGATAGCCAGAATTCCAGTGCGCTTATCGCGGTATAGGTTTAATAAAAGCCTCGGATAGGAAATCTCTTCAAGGTTCCCCTTCTCCTCCGTACCGGCTTTGGCAGAATCAGGAGAAGGTTGATGCGCATCAAAATACGATTCAAGAAAGCTAATTAGCGTATTGAGACGCTCGGCTTCGAGGATTATTACGGGCTTTAAGTTTTCTCCAATTTTGTCCTTTTCAATATCAACCACCTCAAAGTAGCCGGAGCTATTTATCTTCTCTATCAGAGCGGGGCTCAGTTTATACGAAATAAGCTCTAACACTATGGCGAGGTCGGGTTTCTCATAAAACAGCCTGTCAAACCCCTCTTTATAATTTAAGGCTACCGTGGTAATGAGACCCCTTGATTCAAGAAACCGTTCGACGGGTAAAAAGGAGTCTCTATCCGAACCGATTATAAGAGCCCTTTTGGTCTCCATTATGCTTTACTCCTAAATTATCGTAGAGGAGATTTCAAACCCATCCCCACCGCACATTACCCCTGAGGAGAAATAAGATTTTGATTAATGGCAATCTTTGATCCCTGTCTCAGTTCCCGAACCAAATCCGTGTAGAGATGCCTTCTCCTTTGGGAAAGTTCATTTTCTTTCAGCTCAGCCTTTTTTCCCATAAACTCCTTGGGGTCGGCTTCACGCCTTTCTTTAAGGGACACTACGTAGAATTTATTACCGGCACCGTAGACACGGGGAGCCACAGGGGTTTTTTCAGTCAGCAGAAAGGCATCCACTTTTACCTCATCCGAATTGATCTGGGGAACAGCCTCAACACGGGAGAAATACCCAGTCTCTTCCACGTTAAGGCCGAGAGACTCTGCCGCTTTCTTCAGACCCTCGGCTTGTGCATTTTTAAGAATCTCGTTTGCCTTTGCCTCAGCGGCCTCTCTTGCCTTCGCGTCGCTAAGATGGTTGCGAACCTCATCGTCCGCCTCTTTCAGACTTTTCTCTCTTGAAGGAATTACATCGGCAACCTCAAGGGCGTATATCTTGTCCCTAGATTGAGAAAGAGCCTTTTCTCCTTTTTTAACTGAAAACGCCCTCTCTACAACCTGAAGCGGAACCTCGGTCGGGTTTGCAGTCGCCGAAAACGGACCTGCTTCGTTTACTCCTTTTAATCCATTTGCCTTTGCGATCTCATCTAAGGATTCTTTATTGAGCAGTTCTTTAAGGTTTTGAACAAACTCTCCAAGCAGCGCATACGCGCCCCGCTTTTTAATCTTTGCCTCAATCTCCCCTTTTACCTCAGATAATGGGCGGGTTCCCCCTCCTTCGGATTTGAACTCGTCTGGATGTGCACTGTAGTAGGCCGCAACCTCATCTTGGGATACATTCACCCTATTTTCAAAATCCTCAGGGCCGATGGCAATGTAGCGAACCTTTCTAAGCTCCTGGGTTTTAAATTCGCCCTTATGATTTTCGTAATATTTCTTTGTGTCCTCTTTGCTCCAGGAGAAAGAGCCTTTAAAATCCTCGGGTGAAAAACTCACGAAGTAGAGATTCGCCTTTTCATTCTGGACTCTATAGATGTTAAAAAGCTCATTGTCCGTAACGTTTGCCGTCTCGAATATAAACTTCACCAGCTTTTGGGCAAGAAGTTCCTCTCTATACCTCTTTTCGAAATCGGCCACACTTTCATTTAAGCCCCGCTCCACAAGGCTTCTATAGGCTTGGCCGCCTATAAATTGCCCGTCTACCTGAAAGGCAGGGTCGGACTTTATGGATTCGCCGAGTTCCTGATCCGTTACCCTGAATCCAAGCTCTCTGGCCTTTTGAGATAGGAGTTTTAGATCAATTAGCTGATCGAGCGCGGCAATGTCAATAAAATTGTAATTCAAAGCCTCTTCAGAAGCGCCGCTCTGCTGGTACTGCCTGCGAAGACGGTCTCTCGCTTTATAGAATTCTATAATAGGTATTCCCTCACCATTTACCTCTGCGGCATTGCCCTGAGCAACCTTTCCCCCGAAGCCAAATCGGCTATAGTTAAATCCGAATCCCACGACAAACGTGATTGCAAGTAAAATCAATATGCCTTTTACAAACCAATCCTGACTTTTTCTTAATAAATCAAGCATTATGAGAAACCCCTCATCGCACTAAAATCTATACCAGTCAGGAGGAAGTTTCAAGAATGGGTATTCCGGCAAATAAAAACCGAAACTAATTTCTCTTGACAAGTTCTATGTAGATGGTTTAAAATTAGGACTAACTGGTCAGTACTAATTTTAAGATAAGCCGAAAATGAAAAGCAAAGAGAAAATCATTCTGGTTGCCACAGATCTATTCCACAAAAAGGGGTATCAGACGACAACGGTAGATGAAATTGCGGAGGCAACGGGGGTAACAAAGAGCAATCTCTACTATCACTTCAGGAGCAAAGAAGAGCTGGCTCTTGAGACCCTAGATATGAGGATGAAGCAGTTCGAATCCGAGGTCATTCTCTCTACGCTTGGAGAAATCTCTCTTTCTCCCCAAAAGCGGCTTCAGCAATTCTACGACCGTGTAGCAGATTTCCACAGCAGTCTTGAATGCAGGTACGGCTGTCCGTTTGGAAATTTGGCAATTGAGATGAGCGATGTGAGCGAGAAATTCAGAAAGCGGCTGAGCATTTTCTTTAGAAACTGGGAAAAGGCGATTGAAAAATGTATAGATGAGGGAATTAGAGAAGGCGAGTTTCGACGCGACATAAATCCTAAATTGGTGGCTCAACTGATTCTATCTCAGGTTGAAGGGGCAATTATGATGGTTAAGACCCATAAAATCCTGGAGCCGCTCACTGCCGGAGCCAAAGTCGTCTTGAAATTATTAGAACCCGCTTAGGGAACCAGTACGATTTACTATGGAGGTGAGGGAAACCCTGGAAGATAAGATTGGAAAAAATTTTTAAAAGGAGGTTTTAAAATGACGGAATACATGTTTAAGAAAGACATAACTCAAGATATTGGTCTCTTTAAAAAGATGAATACTGATCTCTATCAGGCATGGATGAGTTTCCATGATAGCGTGTTTACAGATGGAGCACTCAGCAAAAAAGAAAAAGAACTCATAGCCGTAGCCGGCGCCCACATTACAAGGTGTCCGTATTGCACAAGAGCAAGAGTAAACATGTCTAAAAAGCACGGGGCAACGGATGAAGAGATTGTAGAGGCGGTTTATGTGGCAATGCGTTTTGCCATGGGGGCGCCCTTTGCGTATTCAAGCATAGCAATGGAGGCTTATGAGGCTATAGAAAAGGGAATTCCTCTTACAGAAGGGCATTTCTTTAAAAAAGACATAACGCACGAAATCGCCCACTTTAGAGAATCAAGCGGAACCCTGTCGAAACCCTTTATGGCGTTTCATGAAAAGGTTTTTGCGGACGGCGCGCTCAGTAAAAAGATGAAGAGGGGTCTTATGGGGCTTGCCTGCGCCCACATGACAAGGTGTCCATACTGTATCAGGGGGTGCGTAAAGGACGCGCTAAGCCTGGGGGCGACAAAGCAGGAGATGGCGGAAGCGATAAATGTAGCAATGATCATGGCGGCAGGCGCTTGCTACGCCCACACGTCAATAGCAATGGAGACACTTGGAGCCACAAAAGCCAGAGAAGAGGAAAGGGTTAAAGCCGCATCCGGAACATCAGGAGGCGGAGAAGTCACAGCCAGCCCTGAAATGAAGGCAAAACCCAACATAGATTGCGGATGCTGAATATTTAACCCGATTATCAGTAGAGGCACATTGCGACGTGCCTCTACTTCTTTGATGCATGAGCAAGACACCTGCTAACAAAACAGCAGGAATGTAATTTGCCCTGCCGACAACTGCTCCGTAACTCATATCACAAAACCATATATAGAAATTATTAGGAATCCCCTGTAGATTGTTGAGAGATGAAATTCGCTCTCATTCCCGTAAAAGATTTATCAAAAGCAAAAGAGAGGCTTTCTTTAATTTTTTCCCAGCCCGAGAGAACCGCTCTTGCTTATGCAATGCTAGAAGATGTGCTTAGGGCCATGAAAGGCTCAAGACTCTTAGACCGTCTTTTTGTCGTAACCTCAGATGAAAACGCGACGGAGCTTGCCAAAAGCCTAGGTGTAGAAATCATCAAAGAGACAAAACAAGAGGGGGAGAGTGCATCGGTGGATTATGCTTCAAAGATTTGTAAAAACATGGGAGCACAAACAGTTCTCGTTATTCCGGGGGATGCCCCACTTATAACACACGAGGATGTAGATTTCATTTTAGAAAAAGAAAAATCCTATCCTTCGATTATACTTGTGCCCGCGAGAGATGAAATGGGAACAAACGCAATACTCAGAAAACCGTCTGATGTGATTCCTTCACGATTTGGATATGACAGTTTAAGAAAACACATCAATGAAGCGAGGCAAGGAAACATACCATACGAAGTCTATAACCTCCCAAGGGTTGCGCTCGATATAGATGAACCTGAAGATTTGGCCTTATTCGCGTCAGAAAAGAGCCATACAAAAGCCTACGAAGAGTTGATTAGAATAGGCTATATCAAATCGGGCTAGTGGTCAGTCAACCTAAATTTGATGGGATTTAGGCAAGCAAATACACCCTTTGACAGGCTCAGGGTGAACGGTATTTGAGTCAAGCCGTTCGTGGTGAGCTTGTCGAACCATAGAAC
>JBLNAE010000223.1:0-4970 GCA_050259195.1 Ignavibacteriales bacterium | reverse complement strand
CACGAGGCTGACAGCCTCGGCGGCGTCCAACCCAGATGGCACCGGAACCAGTTCACGTTGCGGCAGGCAGACGAACTCCGCGTACGCGCCGCTGATCGGCAGCGCGCCAACTATCTGGCCTAGTTCGATTCCAGAGGTACCGGCGCCGAGCCGATCCACCACGCCAATCAGATCCCACCCCGGCGTGAACGGCACCGGGCGCGTTTCGGGATGAACGCCCTCGCGCATCAGTAGGTCGGGGAGGGAGACGCCTGCGGCCAGCACTCGCACCCGCACTTCACCGTTCTTCGGCTCGGGGCACTCTTCTTCAACCACCCGAAGTGCGTCGGGCCCGCCGTAGTGAGTGACGATGACGCGCGTGTGTCTCATGAACCTCTTCTTCCCCTGCCGGGCACTCGAGCTTGTGCGGCGTAACTATTATTTAAGATAACTTCTATTTCTCATCAGGATCATCGTCGTGAATCTTATTATGTAATATGTCCGAAATAAATTTATCCGCCTCTTTCACCGCATCAGCGTCAAGCAGATGATGGTAATGCTTCCACACCGTTTCCTCTGTGTCATTCAGCATTTTAGCCGCCGTAGCTATGTCCTTTGTCCTTTTGATGAATTCCGTTGCCCATATGGTTCGTATGAGATGCGGGTGCACTGCAATACCGAGGTAAGCCCACATCATCCTTTTAATCTCCTTATTAAGGGCGATAACAGTATAAGGTTTTCCACGTTGATTTAAAACAACATTAGAATAGGAATCATTTTGAATACCTGCCAGAAGTGGTCTATAATCGCTTAGAAATTCTTCAAGCAGTGGAACAAGCTCACGAGGAAATTCTAAGATGAACACATTTTCTTTGCCTTTTTTAAAAGCTATCTTGTTTTCTTTTCCTTTGAACACAGTAATCCACTTACCACCATCCCTTGTAAGGTTCTTCTCAAGCTTCATTTCTCTTATGTTTCTCTGCCTGAAAGGGCGGCGCACCCATAATTTTGTTATTAAACCGCGTTCGAACGTTAGCGCTTTTCTAACTCCGTTACTCATTTTTCTAGCCTTTTCAATCTCTTTTTCTCCCACCTCATCGAGTTTTTTAAGACTTGTCCATACCTCTTCCTTTTCATAAACGACTTCTGGCTTGTCCAGCTCTGCTTTTAGCTCTCTCAGCCTCTCATACAAGTCTTTGTCGCCCCGATAAGACTTGGCTATCACTCCGAGCACTGTTAAAATGTGCATTACCAAGCTACTGACCCTTCCATGTCTTTTGATGTGCCAGTCGATGAACCCCTCAATATTTTTATAAATGAAAAAGTCTTCAAATCGCAAATTGTTCGCATCGAATCTCGACTTGCCCAGCTCAACGTCTTCAATGTTCACTAAATAGCCACAATAAAATTCTAAGCACCTCAAGTATCTTTCATTTGTAATCGGTCGCCTCTCAGTTCGCCTTAATCTCCCCTTTCTACGCCCAGGGGTATTATTCCATTTATCGTAGTTCACATAATCCTGCGTCAGCTCAGAGTTCCACATAGCCATTTTGTACCTATATTGAGTTGTATGAGTGTAACCTTTTCTCAGTGGTTTAGACCGAAAATCACTTTTTTCCCTTTGAGGTTCAATTTTCTCGGTGACCCCATTAGGTTTAAATAAGCTTAATGCCCTTGCTTTCCTGATTAAGCGACTTATGTTGTTTTTGAGATTTCTTTTCTTGTGAATTGAAGCGGTTCCATTGAGACCCTCGGCTATAAAAGCATTCCTTTTTTTATTACTCCATTTGTTAAACACCTCTTCATCGCATTTGGCAGGGTCATCGTAACCAAGGAGCTTGGCGTACTGTTTCACGCTTGTTTTCATGTTAGCAATTTGTGAGTCCTCCATAACTCCCGCAGCTATAACACGGTCATAAAGTTCTTTTAAATTCATAGTAATTGCCTCCTCAATATGAGTTTTTTCCCCAGGAAATTTTTAAAAATATTTTTGAAATTTATAAACCGTGGGGGAGCAACTTATTTATCCAATAAATACAGAGAGTTAGTTATCGACGTTGTGGCTATGGGAAATATCATATTGAGACAACAAAGATTTTTACTTAAGCTCGCTTCCATTGTTAATCTGTAAAATCCTTTCAATCCTGCTGGTAATATCCCTATATAAAATTTCAACCGAACTTAAAATGTCTGTCGCAGCCTTTGTGATTTTTCGAGAGTTTTCTCCTATCTGTTGAATTTTCGCAAGGTCAGTCTTAAATTTCTCCATCTCTGAAAAAATATCTTTAATCTTCTGTTTTAAAGCGCTCTCCTCGACTCTTTCGTTTTTGGAGGCTTTGATAAATTTAGCAAACCTCCTCGTCACAAAATATGCAAATTTGATTCCGTCTTCCATCCCGCCGTTTCCACCGAAGACACCCACATTCATGAAGACAGCGAGTCTACCGCCATTGCTCTCAATTTTATAATCGCCTACGTTTTGGATTCTTGCTCCCAGGGAGAGAAAACAACCGACATATATGTCACGCTCTTCCAGGTTCTTCCAAAACCTTTTGACATGGTCGGCGGGTACAGAGCCCGAATAGTTTTTAACTTCTACCAATGAATCAACGGCATCTGCAGAATACGCTTTTATATCCGAGTAATCGCCTTGCTGCGAAACGTCCTCAAAAGAATCGTCTTTGAAGTTATCTTCAAGAGTTGTAAATACGAAGTGTTCACCAATTTCCCCTTTCTCTTTGGGACATTTGTACTTATTGATAAAAGTAGATAATGTGCCCGACAACATGGTGAAGTTGTTTACAGCTTGTTCCAATTTGCCAATGGGTGTTCCAAGTGAATTTCCTACTACATCTGGCATATGGTCTTTTACATCTTTGAGCGAATTCACTGCGCTAGTCAAATCTTTTAGTCGATCTTTCAGACCCCCATCCATTTGAGCCTTTATTATGCTTGGAATGTTTTCGATAAGATCCTTGTGTATTTTTACCCTAAGTGCTTCCAGCCCCTGTACTTTCTGGGCAAAGTCGTTCCTTACACCGCCGAAAAACTTTTCAACCGTTTCTTCACTCGTGTGCACCGAAGCGTTATGTAAGACCCTATCTCCGACTTCGAGGCAATTCTCGATGTGATTCGTCTCCCTACTTTTTAAGGTAGTCTTCAAGAGTTCGCTGACACGCGGGCTTTTTACATCCCACCCCATTGTATCTCCACCAGATGAAATTGAGATTTCAACCTTCTGAACCCCAAATAGTTCCTCTGGAAGATCTAAGCTATCTATATCAAAATCAAAATCGTTTCCTGTTGCCATTTCGGCCTCCTTTAAATATTTTTATTATTTGGACTACGCTAACTCATATACTATAGTAATATACTATCTAGTAATATAAATGTCAATACCTGTTAGGAAAATATTTGCAAATCATATAATTGAAGAATATGTTTCAAAAGTATATTATTAGGAGGTGGCAAAAGTTAAAATAGAGCTATGGGCATACAAATGTGAGAGATGCGGTCACGAATGGATACCCCGTGAGAAAAAAGAGGAAGAGCCGAGGGTATGTCCAAAGTGCAAGAGTCCATACTGGAATAGACCACGAAGGTCTGATAAACTCAGCAAAAAAGGGAAAAAGGGAAGTAAAAACGACTCATAAAAATTAGGCTTGTTATATAAGCTACAATGAAAGCAAAGCAATGTTGACAATGAGAAGCCATAGCCCCACCAATTATCTCCCATGCCTCCCTAGCCAAGAACGTTGAAAATTTGCCCTCCTACGCCCTTAAAAGAAGATGTGTTGAGGTCTAGTTAACAATAAGGATTTATGAGACGTTATCTTGACCGGGGTGTGCGCTCGCAAACGTACTTCCCAAGCTTATGGTTTAAGAACGACAATATCAACAATAATTTTTAATCTTCAATTAATTCATAGTTCTTGAATCTCTTATCTACATCTTTTATATAGGAGACAATACTCTTAGGACTGAAATCATCTCTTAGAACTCCGTCTTTTCTAATGGCCTTGATGTATAAAGTCAGAAATTGGAAGGCCTCCTCTGTATCCTCAAGGTTCTCAATATAGGAAAGGGCCTGATCCGCATATTCTTCATTTATGTCAAAACTGCTCTCTCTTCTCATATTCTTTCAAATCTTTCCCACCTTTTGCTTGTTCAATATCAACAATGCGATACTCATCTGTGTTTAGAATCTCTTCACTGATTTCATCTATCCTGAGCCAATCATTGTGTTCCATCAAAGCGTCGCACAAGTCACATTCATGCTTGTAGAAAGCCCCTCCCGGTTCAAAATATAGAGAGTATCCTCCCTGTACCGATTTACATTGTGAGCAGATGTTTGCGTATCGCTCGTCGGTAGTCTCTATGGAAGATTGATAATCCAGGTAGGCTCTTATGATTTCTGGAGGGTCTATCTTTCTCCACCTGGGTCCATGTGGAAACCAATCGTATACTACAGCAGCTTTTCTACACGCTCGGCATTTGGTTTGAGCTTTATACACAATCCCAGCATGGAAAGAGAAATTATCTTTAATTACAGATCCAAGGGTATTCAACTGATCTTCAAGGATTTGCAACTTAGAACGGACCTCTCTTATTGTTCCAATGTCTGCAACCATTCTGGATGATAGGTCTTTTTTGTAGTTTCGGAAAATGTCCCTTCTTTTCTTAAGCATGGAGATGTAAACAGTTATTCCGATATTAGGGTCGCATATCTCACACCTCATATGTGGACGGAGAACGATGTTTTTTGGTTCCTCGCATCCTGGACAGGCGTATGCTTCTTTAAACCGATGCAAGTAATGACACCTCTTGCAAATTACTACTACATCCCTCTCATCAATCTTCGCGTGTTTACCTCTAGGGGTTCCTCTCAGGTAGCAAATAATCGCAGGTTTCTTAATGGGCTCAAATATGCTCTCACACCACAGACAACGGTCATAATTTAGGAGTATTTCTTCTCTTCTCTTTTTCCACTC
>JBLNAE010000222.1:0-20401 GCA_050259195.1 Ignavibacteriales bacterium | reverse complement strand
GTAACCACACAACCTGCCATCGAGTTCTTTCCACTACATCCTTTGACTTGCGGCATCTGGCTTCCAGTTCTGCCAGACTCAAATTTGGTTCAATAATTATACGTTTAGGCATACAAAGAAGTTTATATCAGATACTTCTCTCATATGACTACTCTTTATCCGGATTTGATATAATTCGAGGGAAAATTATCGTATGGGGTATGCATCTTTGTACCAACTGATTAGGATAAACCCCGTCAACATAAATGTAGGCTTCCTCATTAAGGAACTCCAGCGGTTTGTTAAGTAGATGTGTTAGTTCCAGATATTTATTAATAAGAGACTGTTTAACCTTGAAGTACCGCCGAAGCGGTAAAGCCTCAACACCAAGAGAGGTGTGTCGAAGAATAAGCATATCGTCGGATAAATAATGCCACCCTTGACGAATGAGGCTGAGAGCTAGACTCGATTTGCCGCTGCCGGATGGTCCTACTAATAAAAGCCCCTTCCCCTCTTTAGCCAAACCGGCTGCGTGCAACTCATAAAAGCCATATCGCCACAAGAGTAATATAAATTCTACGATAAGGAGTGAGGCTTTAAAATATAAAGGTTTTTGCCAGAAGGAATTATGAAGGAGTGAAAATCCAGAGTTATTTCTTAAATTCACTCCAAGGAACGACTTGCCTTCTGTCACATATAGGTAGTCATTGCTTTGAAAAAAATCTAGAGTACCAACAGAATAGATGCATGATGATTGAATCGGAAAGGTTTTTTATCATTATAAGAAGCAAACTCCACACTGACCTTACTATTACTACCAGATGACTTGTATTTCCCCCTTACAAAGCCAAGAGCCTCAAACAAGTCAGGAATTTGGTCAGCAATCCATCTACTTCTACATTTTACTCCAACAGATAGGCTGTCTATGAAATATAGTTGAGAAATACTCACCTAAATATCCTTATCACCTTTCTTGCCCCTCAACTCAGAATATCGGCTTTAAATAAATTTAAAAATCAAAATTCCATATTGGAGATAAAACACTAATTTCCTAAAAACATTAGGCAAGAATAACCCCATCCCACAAAACAGGAATCATATCCCAATTAGAATGTGTTTCAAATTAGCTATTAGAAGTAGGAGCTTGTGCTGTTTTGGCTATGGCGGCTGTTAGCATCACGGTCATAGACGTGATTCCCCCAATTGCCAGGTGCAGGCCAAGTGCCGGTATTCTCCTCTAATTTCCCTATCTTTACGATCTTTATTTTAAACTCTTTCTTCGGCTTCTCTGCCTTTACCTTTTTGGGTTCGCCGCTCCTTTCAATCTTTCTCATCTCTCCTCCTCTCCCATTTTTCCTCAGACCTTATAATAAATATCTCGTTTGTTGAAAAGAAAATCAACAGAGACCTTGGTTAGCTTTCTTGATAGGGCTAAAGTTATAAGTTGTTACCCATAACCAATACTAAAGATTGACTTTTCGCCTATTGGTTATATCCGATGCCTGAGTGTCAGCATGATGAATAGCGTTTATTCCGAATCATTAATTTTCGTTAAACAAGAGAGGGTAGTATATCACGGTCTCCGTTTTGATCATTTATCCGAGAAACAAGGCTAATTATCTTCTCAGGGTCTTCATACACATCCCCGCCACTTAGAAGCTCAAAACCCACAGTTTGTTTAACCAGTTTCCCTAGTGTCCTTATGTGATTTCTTGAAACTACCTTGTCAGCCGCCAGTACGGTTTGTTTAAGTAACCTCCTATATACCTCTATCCGACTAATCGGGTGCAATTGGCTTTCTTCATTAGATTTAATACTTGGAAAGATTACCACATCGGGTCTTATGTAAGGAATAAATGAGGCCGGGAAGGTTTGTGATATATCCACCGATACCTTAACCCCATCTGGAATCCGTAGATTCTTTCCTCTAACCATCTCCGGGAAGCGCTCGGCTAAGTCTTGGTCTATATGGAAGCTCGTATAAAGCGGGCAAACGACTATTTCCTCATTCAGCTCTTGAATGAAAAGAGAATCATCGGAGACGTATTTGAAGCCACCTCGAACCAGGCTTAGAGATATAGTGGTCTTCCCGCATCCACCGTCTCCTGAAATCAGATACCCCATTCCACCACTGTATAGAGCAGCGGAGTGGAGAAAATAGAGGTTATGGTATTTAAGAATTTCCACAATTGACATACCTATAAGAGAAGAAAGCCTTATCGGATCGTTCAAGGTTTCTTTCTTAATAAATCCCTTTGCGTCTCTTGTATTTGAATTCAAGCAGATCATAGAGCCATCTTCCGAGGTAAGGTAGATTTCTTTATTATCACTGGAGGAGGTTACAAATGGGGTTTTACTCATTTGGATTGAGCTAGATGGAACAGAAGGCGGCTCTTCCACTACATACAGTTCAAATTCCAGAGGTTTTATATCGGACCGTTCTTCTCCTCTATAAAGAGAATTAAAACAACTCGATACGAATGATTCCAGCGGATTCTCACAAAGGACATTTACTCTCACACCTTGAACTACGTGTGAACTCTTCCTCAAAGGGTATATCCTCCCCTTTTTCCCTCATAAGCATATTCAGTGAAATAAACATTAAACATTCCTAAACTTCTTCTATCTTAGCAGCCGCCAAGATTAAATAATCTCTTAAACCAGTTGCAGTCGTTTGAATCTGTTTGGCCGTCATATATAGATATAGTCACCTTATCGAGTGGCTCCTCACATTTAATGAGCCGAGGCTCCTTTCCCCTCCTTGTTTGATATCCTATTCACTCCCCCTTTTTGGTATGATTAGCTGCTCTTTCTCTAACTCTTCTATTAACCTGACTACACTTTCTCTTGCTCTCTCCGCATCAATTTCATATTCATCAGCCAAACTCTTGGCTATTTCTAAAGGACTTTGAAATTCCTCTATAATTTGCCAGATTCTAAGCCCCGTCTCATTCAAGCTATAGTAGTATTTACTGTCTAGGTTCAAGAGAACCGCACCGTCATCTAATTCTGTGCATACTACAGATGGATTTTTTTGATAAGCCTCAGATTTATTTGTCAATGTAGGATACATCCCTCCCTATTATGCCGTAAATAAAATCACTTTGACGATAAAAGTAAATTAGACTTTAGTCGGATTTTCCTAGATAAAAAGGCTTAGCTCTCTGAGAAACGTAATACTGAAGTTACTACTCTCCAGCTTAACCGATATTTGTTAGCTTTTTATCATTTCCTTCCCTAAGCCGTTGGAGTTATTATATTATTTTTGGAAGGTACTTGTCCTCAAATTCTAGTTATTTATTCCTATCCACCCAGCGCTCCATCCATATTTGATACTATCGCTTCCGCAAACTCGGAGCATTTAAGAAGCGTAGCGCCCTCAAGCTGGCGATGAAGATCGTAGGTGACCTTCTTTTCAGAGACCGTTTTCTCCATCGCTTTAACGATCAGATTGGCGGCCTCTTTCCATCCTAAATAATCAAGCATCATAACGCCCGAGAGTATGACGGAGCCTGGGTTTACCTTATCTTGTCCTGCGTATTTTGGGGCTGTTCCATGCGTCGCTTCAAATACCGCATAAAAATCCCCTATGTTCCCTCCGGGAGCCATTCCAAGCCCCCCTACTTGAGCGGCACAGGCGTCAGAGAGATAGTCACCGTTGAGGTTCGGGGTTGCAAACACGTCGTATTCATCCGGCCTGGTTAAAACCTGCTGAAACATATTATCCGCAATCCTATCTTTTATAAGCATCCTTCCTTCCGGCATTCTGCCATCGTACTTACTCCAGAGTTCATCTTCAGTTACAGTCATGTTGCCAAACTCTTCACGCGCAAGCTCGTACCCCCACTCTCTAAATGCCCCCTCCGTAAACTTCATTATATTTCCCTTGTGAACAATGGTCACGCTCTTTCTGCCATTTGCAATGGCGTATTTAATGGCTTTTCTTACAAGCCTCTTTGTACCAAAGGCACTTATAGGCTTAATTCCGATTCCTGAGTCCTCGCGAATGTCCACCTTGAAATTGCGCTTCAGATATTTTATAAGTTTCTTTGCTTCAGGCGTGCCCTCTTTCCACTCGATTCCGGCATAAACGTCTTCGGTGTTTTCTCTGAAAATCACAACATTCATAAGTTCCGGTCTCTTTACAGGAGAAGGGGTTCCTTTGATATACCTCACGGGGCGAACGCAGGCATAGAGATCAAGCAACTGCCTCAGAGTGACGTTTAAACTCCTTATGCCCCCGCCAACAGGCGTTGTAAGAGGTCCTTTTATAGCAACTACATACTCCTTTATAGTCTCAAGCGTTTCTTCCGGGAGCCAGCTTCCGACCTTGTTATGAGCCTTCTCACCGGCAAGAACCTCAAGCCAGACTATTTTCTTATTTCCACCATAAGCCTTCCCAACCGCCGCATCGAATACGCGCTGAGAGGCGCGCCAAATATCAGGCCCCGTTCCATCCCCCTCTATAAACGGAATAATAGGGTTATCGGGAACCCGGATTTCTCCGGCTTCTTTATCAATTCCAATCTTTTGCCCTTCGCTTCGTAATGTAAATGATGACATGATAAAACTCCTCGCCTTAAATGATCTTTCGGGAATTGAATATACATGGATTTCAGAGAAAAACAAACCCGTTTACTGAAGTCCTTAATGAGCGCAAGCTCAGCTACCCTGAATCATCTGACGGAGCAGAGTCTGGAGAATTCCGCCGTTGCGGTAGTACTCAATTTCAATACGGCTGTCCAGACGGCAAATAGCCTTAAAGGCGGTTTCACTACCATCTTTGCGCCGCGCCCGAACCGTGATTTCTTTATGGGGCTTAAGGTCTTCGGTAATCCCTTTGATTTCATACTCTTCAGATCCGGTCAAACCCAGAGTCTCCCAACTCTCACCAGATTTAAACTGAAGCGGTAGAACACCCATTCCCACAAGGTTGCTCCGATGGATTCGCTCATAGCTCTCGGCAATCACAGCGCTCACACCAAGGAGCATAGTGCCCTTTGCCGCCCAGTCACGGGAACTCCCGCTTCCATATTCTTTTCCCGCAATTACAATGAGCGGTGTACCCACAGATTTATATTTCATTGAGGCATCGTATATGCTCATCTTTTCGCCAGTTGGGATATGCACAGTCCATCCGCCCTCAGTGCCTGGAAGCATCAGGTTCTTTAGTCTAATATTGGCAAACGTGCCGCGGATCATCACCTCGTGATTGCCTCGACGCGCGCCGTAGCTATTGAAGTCGCGAGGTTTCACACCCTTTTCAATTAGATATTTCCCAGCAGGACTATCCGGCGCAATATTGCCTGCAGGCGAGATATGATCGGTCGTCACGGAATCCCCAAGCAGGGCAAGAACGCGCGCGCCATTAATATCTCTTAAAAGCTCCGGTTTCAATGAGAGGTTCGTAAAGAAAGGCGGCTCCTGAATGTAGGTTGATTCCGGGTCCCACTCGTACATGTCGCCCTGAGGAATAGATAATGTCTTCCACTTCTCATCGCCCTCAAAGACATGAGCATACTGGCCTCTAAAAAGCTCAGGGTCGAGCGTCTCCTCAATTGTGCGCCGAATCTCTTCCTGAGAGGGCCAAATGTCGCGCAGATATACGGGATTGCCGCTTCGGTTTACGCCAAGAGGTTCGTTTATCATATCAATATCTACTGTTCCTGCAAGGGCATAAGCGACAACGAGTGGAGGCGACGCAAGGTAGCTCATTTCAGCAAGCGGATTAATACGGCCCTCAAAGTTTCTGTTGCCGCTCAAGACCGCGGCGACTGTGAGGTCGTTTTTTTTAACGGCATCGGCTATCGGCTCAGGCAAAGGCCCGCTATTTCCAATGCACGTCGTGCATCCGTACCCAACCAGATGAAATCCCAACGCCTCAAGGTACGGCATTAGGCCGGATTTCTTAAGATAATCCGTCACCACGCGTGAGCCAGGCGCAAGGCTCGTTTTGACCCCAGGGTTGACCGAAAGCCCCTGCTCAACCGCCTTTTTTGCCAAGAGTCCCGCACCAACCATGACAGACGGATTAGACGTGTTCGTGCAACTCGTGATAGCCGAAATCACAACAGAACCGTGAGAAAGCACCGCTTTATGCCCGTTCATCTGCACCTCAATTTTTGCCTCAGTATCCTTCCTATTTGTACGATAGGTTTTTAGAACCGTTTCAAAAGACCCCTTCATCTCCCGAAGAGACACGCGGTCCTGCGGGCGTCTGGGGCCGGCAAGAGATGGCTCAACCGTTTTCATATCGAGTTCTAAGACATCGCTGTACAGAGGGTCCGGCATATCATCAGTTCGGAATAACCCCTGAGCCTTTGTGTACAGTTCAACCAGATGGACAAGCTCTCTATCACGACCCGTTCCCCGAAGGTAGCGTAGAGTCTCATAATCCACGGGAAAGAAGCCCATAGTCGCCCCGTATTCAGGCGACATATTGGCTACAGTTGCCCGGTCGGCAAGGCTAAGACGGCTGAGACCGGGGCCGAAGAATTCAACAAACCTCCCCACAACCCCTTTCTTTCTTAACATCTGTGTTACGGTAAGCACAAGGTCTGTAGCCGTTGCGCCCTCAACCAACTCGCCATAGAGCTTGAATCCAACCACTTCGGGAATAAGCATATATAGCGGCTGGCCCAACATGCAGGCCTCGGCTTCAATCCCTCCGACGCCCCACCCAAGCACGCCAAGACCATTTATCATTGTGGTATGAGAATCGGTTCCAACAAGCGTATCGGGAAACGCAACCATATCGCCATTCATTCCACGACGCTGAACGACCTTTGCAATATATTCGAGGTTTACCTGATGGACGATGCCCGTGCCAGGCGGCACAACCTCGAATTGGTTGAATGCCTTCTGCGCCCATCGAAGGAATGTGTATCTTTCATAGTTGCGCTCAAACTCCCTCTCCACGTTAGCCTCAAAGGCAGCCGACGATCCGAAAAAGTCCACCTGAACGGAGTGGTCAATTACAAGATCAACAGGCACAATCGGATTAATCCGTTTTGTATCCCTGCCCATCCTATGCACTGCAGAGCGCATCGCGGCTAAATCCGCCACACATGGAACCCCCGTAAAATCCTGCAATATCACGCGGGCAGGCGTGAAGGGAATCTCCCTATCCTCCGGGGCTTTAGGGTTCCAATTTGCAAGCCCGCGGATGTCTTCTTCCGTCGTAATACGGCCATCACAGTGCCTGAGCAAATTTTCAAGGAGAATTTTAATTGAAAAAGGCAGTCGTGAGGCATTAGCCCCGATAGCCTTTTCAAGACGCTCAAGCGAGTAGAAATTCATCGTCCCGTATTGGGTTTTAAGAGAGCTAATCGTATCAAAAGGGTCATTTTTAGCCATAGCTTTTCTCCGTTTTTACGAATCTCTTTATATACTTTTATTATATACTAGGAGTCCGAATATGAAAGTTCGGTTTTAAAGAGGTTCAATACTTAGGTCTCTAGCTAACCCAAGTTTTGCCGGTGTAAAATCTCGCTTATACTGTATTAATCATCTTCTAGAAAAGTGGAATATTTATGGATAAGGCTTTAAGGGTAATAAAGAGATGAAAGATGAACTTATACCATATCGAGGTATTACGCAAACATGGTGGAAGAGCACGAAAAGATGAAGTTGAACTGGAGATATTCCAAATATTTCGTGAGACTTTCTAACAGCCGTGGTATCAAGAACCAGTAGCCGGAGGTATACTACGATGGCAGCATAACTTAGCATGGGCAAAGGAAAGGGCCAAGACAAGAGGTTTGATAAAAAGACCCAAAGAGTCGGGTCGCGGATATTGGGAACTTACATCCAGCAACATGAAGGTAACAAAATAAAACTAGCCCCAATCTCACACCTTGATGCTGTCGGTAGAAACGCAATGAACAATAGCAAAAAGTCTTTTAAGGAGGAGGAAATAAAACATGAATCCACTTCTTCAGCGAATCTCTGTTGACCCAAATGTTTGTTTCGGCAAGCCGTGCATTCGTGGCACGCGCATCTGGGTATCCCTGATCTTGGATTTTCTCTCCAACGGTATGACCATTGAAGAAATTCTTGGTGAGTATCCTCAACTGAAAGAAGAAGATATTCGCGCCGCTATTGCCTACGGAGCAGAGATGGCACGGGAACGCTATGTTGAAATCCCGATTGAGACAGCAAAATGAAGTTCAAACTAGACGAGAATTTTGGGACACGAACCCAACAGCTCTTCCGACAAGCGGGACACGAGATTCAAACAGTTCGTGATGAGGGATTAGAAGGAAGTTCCGATCAACATCTCTATGAAATATGCTGTGTTGAGCAACGTTGCCTGGTTACTCTAGACCTGGACTTTGGTGACGTAGTCCGTTTCCCACCGAACCATACAGGGGGCGTTGTGGTTATTCGTGTTCCAAAAAATCCAAGCCTGTCTCTGCTGGAACACTTAATCAGACAACTGTTACATATGCTCACTCAGGCATCTATAGAGAAGCAGCTTTGGATTATTGAAGTCGGTCGGATTCGGGTGCATCAGTCCGAGGAAAACGAGAATTAAGACTCTTTCCGGTAAATCTTCTTCTCAATATCTTCTATCTTTTTGATTCTTTTCTCGTGCCTCCCGCCTTCGAAGGGAGTTTCGAGCCAGATTTTAACAATCTCTTTTGCCAGGTCTTTTCCGGTGACTCTACCGGCAAGGGCAAGGACGTTTGCGTCATTATGCTTTCTGCTCATTATAGCCGTATATAGGTCATACGACTGGACTGCCCGGATATTGGTGAATTTGTTGGCAACAATCGCCATACCGACCCCGGAGCCGCAAAAGAGAATTCCCCTTTCGTATTCTCCGCCCGATACCTTTTCAGACACGGATTTTGCGTAATCCGGGTAATCTACGGGCTGAGAGCTTTCGACTCCGAAATCATCAAAAGAGTAGCCGAGTTCCAAGAGGAATTTCTTTATCTCTTCCTTCAATTCAAACCCCGCATGGTCTGAAGCTAAAGCGATCTTTTTATTAGCCATCGAATCTACGAAAAGCCAAACTCACATTCGTTCCGCCGAAGCCGAATGAGTTACTGAGGGCGGTTTTTATCAACTTTTCTCTCGCTTCGTTTGGAACGTAGTCGAGATCGCATTCCGGATCGGGATTGTCGAGATTTATAGTAGGCGGAATAATTCCCTGACGTAAACTAAGAACTGTAAAGGCGGCTTCAATGCCTCCTGCCGCGCCGAGGAGATGCCCGGTCATGGATTTTGTTGAATTCATCAGAATTTTATAGGCATAGTTGCCGAATACCTCTTTCACGGCACGGGTCTCATTGACATCGTTTTGAGGAGTCGAGGTTCCATGAGCATTTATATAATCAACATCTTCAGGATTTAATTCGGCATCATGTAGAGCTTTTTTTATACATCTAACCGGACCATCAAGCGAAGGAGAGGTGATATGGTATGCGTCGCCGCTCATACCGTATCCTATGACTTCAGCATAAATTCTCGCGCCACGCTTCTTTGCGAACTCAAGCTCTTCGAGAATTAAAACCCCGGATCCTTCTCCCATTACAAATCCATCACGATCCCTATCAAAAGGGCGGGAGGCACGATGCGGCTCATCATTTCTTGTTGATAGCGCCTTCATTGCGTTAAATCCGGCTATGGCTACAGGGACAAGGGGCGCCTCTGTTCCTCCTGCAATCATTACGTCGGCATCACCCCTTTCAATTATTTTTGAGGAATCTCCTATTGCATGAGCGCTTGCCGCACATGCCGTGGCTGTGCAACTATTTGGTCCCTTTGCATGGAAAAATATTGATACATACCCCGAAGCCATATTTGCGATCATCGTGGGAATAAAGAACGGCGATATTCGGCCGGGGCCTCTTTCATGCATCTCTACAACGTTTCTATGAAACGAATCGAGTCCGCCGATCCCGGAACCAATAAACGTCCCCACGTTTGGGGAAAGTTCTTCCGTAATTTCGAGATGTGCATCCTCAAGAGCAAGCTTGGTAGCGGCAACGGCGTACTGAATAAATAGATCGCTTCTTCTTATCTCTTTGGGATCCATAAAATCCGCGGGATCGAAATTCGGCACTTCCCCCGCTATCTGGGTTTTGAGGATTGACGGATCAAACTTTTGAATCCGTCTTATTCCCGGACGCCCCTCGCAGATTTCTCTCCACGTCTTTTCGTTCCCAACGCCCAGGGGTGTTATAAGTCCCACCCCCGTTACTACGACTCTTCTTTTCATCCCTTTTTATGCTCCAATATATGGTTTATTACATCCTGAACGGTTACAATACGCTCTGCGTCTTCATCCGAAATTTCAAGCCCAAATTCATCTTCCATCGCCATAACGAGTTCTACAAGATCAAGAGAATCCGCACCCAAATCTTCTATAAAGGCAGATTCAAGAGAAATCTCTTCCTCCGATTTGCCGAGCTGACTTGCAACCATCTTCTTTACCTTGCCGACGACTTCCTGCTCATTTAGAGATGCCATAACCATTCCTCCCAATTTTGTTTTTCATACTTATATTAGCCACAAATGAACACGAATTTACGCATGAGTCAATTCGCAGCCAATACATATTCAAGTATAAAGTCCACCGTTTACCCTTACAATCTCTCCAGTAATGTAAGACGCGCCATCGGATGCAAGAAACACTACGACCTTTGCAACATCCCCCGGAAGACCAAAACGTCCAAGCGGGATCGCTTCGATATATTTTTCCCTTACATTTTGAGGAAGGTTGCGCGTCATGTCCGTTTCAATAAAACCCGGACTCACCGCATTTACAGTAATTCCTCTTGAGCCTAGTTCCTTTGCTGCCGATTTTGTAAATCCAATTATACCAGCTTTTGCCGCCGAATAATTGGCCTGCCCGGCGTTTCCCATCTCGCCTATAATTGAAGTGATGTTTATGATTCTTCCGAATCTCTGCTTCATCATAATCTTCGCCGCAGCCCTTGTGCAGTTAAAAACGCCTTTTAAGTTGATGGAAAAAACAGAGTCCCAATCTTCCTCTTTCATCCTCAGTAGAAGTCCATCTTTTGTGATTCCAGCGTTATTTACAAGTATGTGAAGCCCTCCGAATTCTTCTCCGATCCTGTTAATCTCATCCTGAACCCTTGAAAAATCAGATACGTCAAACTGGCGAACCTGACCTTTCCCACCAGAATTCTCTATCTCGGAGAGCGCCTCTCTCGCACCAGATTCATTTTGAGCATAATTAATTATGACAAATGCCCCGCGCGAGGCAAGCTCAATCACCACGGCTCTTCCGATTCCCCTTGATGCCCCCGTCACAAGCGCAACTTTATCTCTGAGTTCCATTTCCTTTGATAGCCCTTAAATGGTCTAATTTCTCCAGATTAGATACCGAAACATTGGAAACGGTTCTTTTTATCAAACCTGAAAGCACATTCCCCGGCCCAATCTCAATAAATTCCCTTACGCCAAGGTCATACAATATTTTAACCGACTCATCCCACCTTACGGGATTTGCAACCTGGTCTATAAGGAGCCTTTTTACCTTAGAAGAATCCTTATTTGGCTTTGCATCGAAATTCGATACGACGGGCATTTGAAGCTCATGGATTTCCACCCCGTATAAAACTTCTTCTAACTTCCGGGCGGCAGATGCCATCAATACGCAATGAAATGGAGCACTCACTTCGAGAAAGACTACCCTTTTCGCCCCATTTGATTTTGATAGAGCACCGGCTCTCTCCACAGCCTCTTTATTTCCCGAAATCACAACCTGCTCCGGCGCATTAAAATTAGCAGGGCTTACAATTAAACCATCCGTTGAAGCCTCTTTGCAAACCTCTTGCACTTTCTCTTTTGAAAGCCCAAGAACCGCAGCCATCGCCCCTACGCCGTCGGGAACGGCGGTCTGCATAAACTCTCCCCGCCTTCTTACAACCCGAACGGCATCTTTGAAATCCATAGCCCCGCTTGCGACAAGCGCAGAGTATTCGCCGAGACTGTGGCCAGCAGTGAAATCGGGTTTAATACCCGTTTCCTCATAGAGCACCCTCCAGGCGGCAACGCTTACCGTGAGAATTGCAGGCTGAGTGTTTGCTGTAAGCCTTAACTCCTCAGCGTCGCCTTCAAAACAGAGTCTCGCCATATCAAACTCAAGTGCTTCGCTCGATTCATCAAACGTTCTTTTTGCAGATGAAAAGGCTCCGTAAAGCTCTCGCCCCATTCCTACATACTGTGATCCCTGTCCTGGAAATACAAACGCTCTCATGGGTTTTTATTTCTCAATTCGTGGCTGAATTCAATTTTAAATTAGCCGAAATTCCTTCCTCAATTCTATTTACTAAATCACGTCTTGCAAATTCTTCCGCCATACGGATTGCGTTTTTTACGGCTTTTGCCCTTGACCTTCCATGACCCACAATACACACTCCCCTTACACCCAGGAGCGGCGCGCCTCCATATTCATTATAATCAAAGTTTTCTCTAATCATCTGATCAAATTCATCGAGGGAAGGAAGGTATCCCATTATTCTCGAATTTCCAAGGGCTTTTTTCATTATGAACTTGGGCAGAAGCTCAACAAACCCCTCACCCATTTTGAGAAGGATGTTCCCTATGAACCCATCGCAAGCTATTACGTCCACATCGCCTAAAAGTATGTCCTTCCCCTCGACATAGCCTATATAATTTATCGAGATTTCTCTAAGAAGGGAGTGGGCGTGCTTTGTGGTCTCATTTCCTTTAATATCCTCTTCGCCGTTGCTGAGCAATCCAACCCTTGGCCTCTCACATTCGAAGATTGCCCTGCCAAACGCCTCGCCCATAATTGCAAATTGAACCAGGTTGAGCGGCTTTGAATCAACATTTGCCCCTACGTCAATGAGAATGGCAGAACCCTTGAGTGTCGGGATTATTGCGCCGAGCGCGGGCCTGTCAACCCCCGCGATTTTTCCCAGTGCAATCATCCCCAATGCCATTGCCGCTCCTGAATGACCCATGCTTACAAAGGCATCGGCCTTCCCACCGCGGACGAGTTCCACCGAAACCTTCATAGAGGAGTCGGATTTTCTAAGCGCCTTTGTAATCGGCTCTCTCATCTCAATTACTTGAGAGGCGTTCAAAACTTCTATTCCCTTTTCCTCCATTCCCCTAAGCTCAGATAACTCTCTTTTTATCCGTTCTTCTTTTCCCACGAGAATCACTTGGCTCCCAAGCTCTCTTACGGCCAAAAGCGCCCCGTCAACCACGACTCTCGGGGCAAAATCTCCACCCATTGCATCGAGAGCAATCTTCATCTTGCCCCCTACTCCTCTTCTTCTTTTTTGAACGTCCTCCCCTTGTAATACCCGCAGTTTGGACAAACCCGGTGTGGAGGTTTAGGTTCATTACAATTCGGACACATGGAAAGAGACGGAGGGGAAATCTTGTAGTGGGTTCTCCGCTTTCTCGACTTGGATTTAGAAGGCTTTCTTTTTGGAAGCGCCATCAGAATTTCTCCTCAAATTGATTTTATTTAGCCACGAATGAACGTGAATATACAGGAACAGAAGAATGAAGAAGTCAGAATATAGGATTCAGCGGTATTTCTCCCCTGTATTCCGTGTTCCGTATCCTGCATCCTGATATTTCATTTGTGTCCATTATTGGTGGCTGGATAGAATTAACTAAAATTTCAGATTTCTTAAAGCCGCAAATCTTGGGTCCACCCAATCGTCCCTGCAAGAACACGCCCCAAGATTTAAGTCGGCTCCGCAGTGGGGACAAAGTCCTTTACAATCCTCTTGGCAGAGCACCTTTACTGGTAAAGACATCGCTATCATTTCACGAAGATAACCACCAAGATCAATTTCATCCCCGGTATAAGTTTCAAAGCCAATGTCTCCGTCCTCATCGTGCGGGGTAGACTCAGGCAGAAGGGTTAATTTTATCTCAGGTGTGAGAATCAAATCCACGTCTTTCAGGCATCTCGCGCAATGTGTTTCAATTGAGAACCAAACTTTCCCACGAACCGTAATCTCCTTTAAAACCTTCATCAGGTGAAGATCAAAGTTGAGATTTGAAGAAAGACGGATGTCCCCGTCGTCCGAGGCAAGCTCAGGGACATTGCTCAGCCATTCAGGTTTCCTGAATGTAGCAATATGCAATCCAGATTCACCTATATCCGACACTTTAATTCTCATTTTAATTTCACTTCTTCTAAATATATTTCCAATTAATATAATACAATGGAGGGTATTTGCAAGTTTATCATGCCAGATGACAGGCAACCATGTGTCCCCCGCCAATATCTCTTAAAACCGGCTCTTCCTTCTTGCACTTCTCAACCGCGATTGGACACCGTGTATGAAATCTGCACCCTGAGGGCGGATCAATTGGACTTGGAATGTCCCCGGAGAGTATTATTCTATTCCTCTTCATTTCCGGATTGGGAATAGGAACGGCGGAAAGGAGCACCCGCGTATAGGGATGAAGCGGATTCTTGTAAAGTTCCTCGCTGTCTGAAAGCTCCACTATCTTTCCAAGATACATCACGGCAACCCTGTCGCTAATGTGTCTTACGATGCGCAGGTCGTGAGAGATAAAAAGATATGTAAGCTTAAACTCCTCTTGAAGCGCCAGAAGAAGGTTTATAATCTGCGCCTGAACCGAAACGTCAAGGGCGGAAACAGGCTCATCGCAAACAATAAAGTCGGGCTTTACAGCAAGAGCACGGGCTATTGCAATCCTCTGACGTTGTCCACCGCTAAATTCATGCGGGTAACGAAGAAGCATATCTTCTCTAAGACCGACAGTCTCGAGAAGCCTTTTAATCTCTCCTCTTCTGTCCCTCTTGGAAACTATATTGTGAATCACTAGCCCTTCTCCCACTATATTCCCAACCTTCATCCTCGGATTGAGTGAACCATAAGGGTCTTGAAAAATTATCTGCATATTGCGCCGAAGCGGACGCATCTGACCGGAATCAAAATGGGTTATGTCCCATCCGTTGAAGAAAATATTTCCTTCAGTAGGTTCGAGGAGCTTAATCACTGTTTTTCCAAGCGTCGTTTTTCCGCAACCGCTTTCCCCTACAAGCCCAACTGTCTCACCTTCAAGTACGCTCAGGTCCACTCCATCTATGGCCTTTACGTAATTACTCACTTGAGAGAATATCCCCGACCTGATTGGAAAGTATTTTTTTAGTTTATTAACCCTCACAAGCTCTTTGCGTTCCATCTTCATTACATGATGCAAGATACATGATTCATGATGCATCTACAGTGTATCTTTCATTCTATATTCTATATTCTATATTCTATATTCTATATCCTGTATTCCGTATCCTGAATAATTCATTCATGTTCATTCGTGGCTGAACCATTACTAAATCCCTAACCTCACTTCCTCAGCTCTAAAACATGCAGAGGTGTGACCAGGCTCAATCTGTCTAAGGGGCGGCTCGGAGATTCTGCATTTATCTATCACCATCGGGCATCTATACTGAAACCTGCATCCTTGGGGAAGGTCCTTGAGACTTGGAACGATTCCGGGAATCGCACTCAGCCTCTCTTTCCTTTTATGCAGGCCCGGAATTGAATTCATAAGGCCCACCGTATAAGGATGGCGAGGGTTTTTAAATAAATTTTTCATAGGAGCGTGCTCTACGATTTTTCCCGCATACATAACATAAACCTCATCCGCCGCCTCCGCAATTATTCCCAAATCGTGCGTGATAAGAAGAACAGACATTCCCATTTTTTCTTTAAGCTCATTAATCAACTCTAATATGCCCGCCTGGATTGTAACGTCGAGCGCCGTTGTAGGCTCATCCGCGATGAGGAGATTGGGATTGCACGCAAGAGCCATTGCAATCATCACCCTCTGGCACATCCCGCCGCTCATTTCATGGGGGTAGTTGTCAAATCTCCTTTCAGGCGTAGGAATCTTTACGAGTTTCAGTAGCTCTATAACGCGTTCTTTTTCCTCTCTTTTGGAAACCTTGAGATGAGTTCTTATCGCCTCCCCAATCTGTTCTCCGACTGTAAACACTGGATTAAGTGAGCTTGTAGGCTCCTGAAAAATCATTGATATTTTGTTTCCACGAATCGCCCTCATATCATTTTCCGAAAGCTTGAGCAGACCAGTACCGTCAAATATTATCTCTCCATCGTCAATCCTTCCCGGTGGTTCAGGAATAAGGCGCATGATTGAGAGCGCAGTCACGGTCTTTCCACAGCCGCTCTCTCCTACTATCCCAACAGTAGACCCATCGGGAACCGAAAGAGAGACCCCGCTTACCGCTTCGACTCTTCCTCCATTATCTCGGAATGATACTCTCAAATCCTTTATTTCTAATATGTTTCTCATCCGATAATCTCATTTATCTAACCACAAAGACACCAAGTCACCCAGAAAAAATACTAAAAAATACTTCGTGTCTTAGTGCCTTGGTGGTATAGTTTCAAAACTTTAAAATCCTCTTCCTTTGCGCTTTGGGTCAATGGCGTCTCTAAAACCCTCCCCAACCAAATTAAACGCAGTTACAGTCATAAATATAGCCGCACCCGGAAATAGAACAAGCCACCAGGCAAAATCCACATACCTCTCAGATTGCGAAAGCACATCTCCCCAGCTTGGGTCGGGCGGCGGAACGCCAAATCCGAGAAAACTGAGCGCAGATTCAACAAGAACGGCTCCTGCCACTCCAAACGTGGCCGTGACCAAAACCGGTGCAAGCGCGTTTGGAAGCATGTGCTTGAGCATAACCCTAAAATCACGACTTCCGAGGGCAATCGCCGCCTCGATATAATCATATTTCCTTAATCTCAGAAACTCGCCTCTTACAAGCCTTGCAACTCCCGTCCAGCTCGTGACGCCAATGACAATCATTATGTTGTAAATACTTGGGTCTCTAAAGGCGAGTATTGTAAGGATAAGAAAAAACACGGGGAAGGTAATCATTATCTCAAAGAACCTTGAGATGATAAAATCAACCACGCCTCCATAGTATCCCGCTACTGCTCCCAAGAGAATTCCTATCGCTACGGCAATCCCGACAGCGATAAAACCAATAGAAAGCGAAATCCTCGTTCCGTGAACCATTCGGCTGAGAACGTCCCTGCCCCTGTCATCCGTTCCAAAAAGGTGAGCCCTCGATGGAGGAGAGAGAACTGAAAGGAGATCATATTCGGTAGGGCTGTATTTCACGGGAGGAAATAAGACAAAATCGCCTTTCTTGAGATTCTCTGAAACCTCTTTAAAATCTGTATTGAAGAATTCTTTATACTCAAAGAGAACCGGAAAATATACCTTTCCGTCTAATTTAAGCACCAATGGCCTGCTTCCTGCAATAAAATCATCGAATACCGCAACCACGAAAAGAAATAATATTATGCCAAGGGCGGCAAGGGCAACCCTGTCTCTTTTGAATTCCATCCAGACCGTAGCCCAATAGCCCCGGCTTTTCTGGTACTGTTTTAATACTCGAGCGCTATCCGTAACCTGAACGTTCATTTGCGCCCCTCAAAGCTTATTCTTGGATCAACCAGTACGTAGGCGAGATCAGAGATTAAAATCCCGGCAAGCGTAAGAAAAGCAGATATGGTAGCGATCGCCATAATAACCGGATAATCCCTGGAGAGTACAGCTTCAAAGCCGAGCTTTCCGATCCCGGGAATGGAAAAAATGCTCTCTATTATGACGCTTCCCCCAATCGCCGCCGGAAGAACCGAGGCAATAATTGTAACTATGGGTATGAGAGCGTTTCTGAGAGCATGTTTAAATATAACCTTTGACTCAGGAAGCCCTTTTGCCCTTGCAGTTCTCAGGAAATCTTCGTGAAGAACCTCAAGCAGGCTTCCCCTCTGATAACGCGAAAGGTAGGCCAGGTCCCCATAAGTCAGGCAGATTACGGGAAGTGTAATGTGCCAGAGAAAATCAATTGCCTTTTTGTAAAATGGAAAATTCTCCGCCCCCGGCGAGAGGATTCCATAAATCGGAAAAACGTCCCAGAACTCGCCGCCGCCCAAGAAGTATATTAAAACCACGGCAAGCCAGAAACTGGGAATCGAATAGAGTGCAAAGAGAAAAAACGTAATTACCCGGTCTTGAGGGCTTCCCTGTTTTACGGCTGAGTAAACGCCGAGTGGAATTGAGATGGTATAGACAAGAAATATAGAAATTATGTTCAGAGCCAGGGTTATAGGGAGCCTTTCCTTAATCTTTTGTATGACGGGACGGTGGTCTTTATACGAGCGGCCAAAATCAAGCGTAGCAATCTGCTTCACCCATATCCAGTATCGGACGTAAATCGGCTTATCAAGCCCGTATAATTTCTTGGTCTGCTCTACAATATCTTGGGTAATCGCCTCAGCCTTAACCCCTTCGCCAACCTGGAGCTTCCTTGAAACAGGATTTCCCGGGGCGAGTTGAACTACAAAGAACGTGATAAGCGTAATTCCGATAAGGGTCGGTATAAGGAGTAAAAGACGTTTTAATATGTATGTTCTCATTTTTTAATTAGCCACGAATGAAAACGGGTTTACACGAACAGATAATTTATCTATGGTAGTGGCGTATTGCAATACGCCCTACTTACTTATTGTCACCTGCCCGTATCTCTGAAGAGGAAGCAGAACAAACCACTCAAGCTGGTCAAGCCCCAGTTGATAAACATTCCGATAATCTAGTGAATCCGCCATGTTAGAACGTTGCTACCAAAGGAATACGAGCACTATCTACCAATAATCTAACTCTCCCAACCAAATATAAGGTAAAAGGGGGGTATCACCAATGGCAAGCTTGGTTTATAAGTACGGCAGTTATTATGCCATATTCAGCGTGTCAGGCAAAAAGCACTGGATTAGGATAGGTAAGGTAGACAAGCCTAATGCTAGGAAGATTCTGAAGCAACTGGAATTAGCACAAGCCCAAAAAAGGCTTAACCTGTTACAGCCACAGCAACTGACGCTAGTTGAATTTATGGATAAGTTTCTTGACTATGCTAAAGCCAATAAGGCTAGGAATACGCTAAGGTCAGACAGGCTTGTGTCCAATCTGCTAAAACGGGAAGTAGGCAACATACCATTAGATCAGTTTAATCGGGAAGCAATAGAAGCCTACAAATGCAGACGGGTAAACAGTGGGCTAAAACCCAGCACCATAAACGGACAGCTTGCGGTAATCAGCGATATGCTACAGAAAGCAGTAGATTGGGGATATTTACCCAGCAATCCTTTTCATGGGATTAAAATGATAAAGGTTACGAAGCAGCCACCCAAACTACTTACACAAGATGAAATAGACAGGCTTATTGATGCAGCAAGCTTGTGGCTTAAGCCCATGCTGATTGTGCTAAGGAACACAGGGCTAAGGGTATATGAATTACTTTGCTTAAGATGGGCTGATATAGCCCGGGATAGACACTGTGTTACAGCCAGAAGTAATAAAACAAGTAACTACAGGCTAATCCCTATGAATGCGGAATTATACCAAATCCTGTCTTGGCTACGGGGCAACTATGTGACGGTGCATGGAAATGTAATCAACAGACAACCCAGCCAAATGGAATATGTATTCTGTAGCCTTGATGGGGCTAAGCTAAAAACAATACAAAAGGCATTCTATAAATGCTGCACACGGGCAGGCATCAAGGCATATCCCCACTTGTTTAGGCATAGTTTTGCCAGTCATCTCGTAATGCAGGGCGTGGATTTACCTAGCGTAAAGGAATTGCTTGGGCATACGCAAATTTCTACTACCATAATTTACAGCCATCTATCCCAGCAACACAAGGCTAATGCTGTGGGGAAATTACTCTGGGCACAGACACAGTCTAAGCTGACACTGATTAAATAAAGTGAGTGTATACATTCCAGGCAAGCAAAATGTGACAAATTTTGTCACTTTACACAATAACAGCCCTTACAATTACGACCCTGACTTGATATTTACCTGATATTATTACATTTACTACGGGCATGAATATTGCAAGGTAATTTAGTTGTAGAAGAAACATTGAGAATAGCAACAAAATTGGTAAAGGGATGACGCGCTGTAGAAAAGTTACCCTGTACACAGACACAACCAAGGCTGACACTGGTTAAATAACAGGATAGGTAGAAAATGGACACAGGATTAATATGGAGTACAGTATTGACGTGGTTGGGGCTGATTGTAGTATTGGTACTGTTGGCATGGTGGATTAGCAGGCAGAGCTAAGGTATGAAGGCGACAACTACCCTAGTAAAAACAAAATGGGCGTATAATTAAGCAAAGGGTTGATACAACGATGTCAAACTCACAGGATGAATGGCTACGACATCAGCAGGGGAAAGGCTGAGACCAGGGATTGGGGTCTCATTTATTTCCAGGAACTTCTGTCCATTTACGAAGTAACCATACGGAATATTTCCCCCTGGAATCTTACCCGACCTCGCTTTTCTGTATCTCCCATCAATAGTTCTTTCTCTTATTT
>JBLNAE010000221.1:0-3901 GCA_050259195.1 Ignavibacteriales bacterium | reverse complement strand
AATAGGATAGATGGCAATAACTTCATTTAATCGGTATGCAACAGAAGCTGCTGCTTCATTACCATCAATAATTTCAAAAACTCTATTTCTCATCTGTTTATCCTTCTTTTATCATTGCTTACACTTCTATAGGGGTATCTCTTTTAATAATAAATAGTCGTTCCCCTTCATACTTCTTTGCAAACCGTATGCCACCAACTCAACGGACATAATCCGCTGGAATGCCTGAGAATTTTAGAAGGAGATAGTCTCAATTAGAAAATATATTTGTCAGAATTTAAGACATATGACACCTTTTTTAAATTCAGTCTCCATAAAATAAAAGAGATTTTGCTGGCATCTTTCTTGCATGAAAGAAGTTTATCAAAACTATAAAAAATGAGAGGTGGGAAAAATGCTTATAAAAGACTGTATGACTTTTAGTCCTCTTAATGTGCCGCCAGAGGCAGATGCCAAAGTTACCTTTAATTTGTTGAAAGAGCGCGGTTTTCGTCAGTTTCCAGTGGTCAAGGATGGAAGGCTAGTAGGTATAGTTACGGATAGAGATTTACGGGCTGCCGTTGTACAGGAGAATCACATTATCGTAGCAGATATTATGAGTCCTAGCCCTGTTACTATTTTAGAAGACAAAACAGTAGAGGAGGCCGCTCAAATAATTCATGATCGCAAGTTTAATGCGCTTCCTGTTCTTTCCACAAGGGGTGAGCTGGTAGGAATTATAACGGTCACTGATATCCTTAATGGTTTACTTAACCTCCTAGGATTCCACAGAAAGCCTATGAGGGTGCAGGTTAAGATACCCAAAGGCACAGATGTATACGAGATACTTAGGCTGATTAGTATGTGCTCAGAAAAGGTTTTGTCTTTTAGTTCATCTGGAGAAAGTGAGGATACGTTTTACTGCTGGCCCATAGACTGCGATTTTGAAGAACTAGATAGGAGATTAAAGAAGGAGAAATTAAATGTTGACTTTACCTATTCTTGAGACAGCAGTCTTTAAAGCCTTTCAGATTAACATAGAAGCAAAATTAAACAGGCAGAAACTTAGATACCGTAATTCTAAGAGGGTTACACATTTTGATGCACATATCATAAGTGTTCCTCTGCTTCATACACCCTGCCTAGGAAGGTAAAGGCTATGGGTCTGATTCTCCCATAGCCTTTAAGAGGTCTTTAACTACATCTATAAGTTGCTGATGAGAAAAGGGTTTTGCTAAGAATCTATTGCCGGTTGATATTATAAAATCAGTTATATCACCTGAGATAAATATTATTCTTTTTGCCAAATCTTGGCTTAATTTTTGCACTTCTAGGTAGAGCTGATCTCCTTTCATTCATTCGAGGCATTTGTTGGTTGGAAATTATGACATCGTATTCATTCTGTTTTATCTTTTCCAAGCCTTCCATCCCGTCTCTTGCAATCTCTGTTTGGAATCTTTCTTTTTGCAGGATTTCCTCCACTAACAGGACTACTATCTCGTCATCATCTACAATGAGGATTCTTTTCTTATTCTTTTTCTTTCTCATAATTAGTTTTATTTGATAGCCTAAGGTGCCATGCTATAAATGAAACCTCCTTGACGATAAAAATAAATAAATTAGACCTCAGTTAGATTCCCCCACATAAAGAAGTCTAATTCCCTGAGGGATGTAATGCTTAAGTTATAGCTAGTGCTTGGCTGCACGCGGCAAAAAGAAGGACGAAAGCCAATCAGGATTATCCCGTCTGATCCTCCAGCAAGGTCACCACATATTCCTTTCGTATAACCGAACAATCCAAACCCATCTTGTATAAATTTACACAGCTTCTACAGTGTATCAATACACATTAAGCACATTTTATATTCTTTTTAATCCCATTCTATTTATTATAACTTACCATAAAAATTAGAGATTAGGGCTTTAGACCTGCTGGTATAGAGATTGCAACATAATAAGTGTAGACCCGTTACATTTTGATAACAGGAGGTAAGAAAAAATGAAAAAAATAATCACCTTGGCTACCACCTTAGGATTTATTGCGACACTCAGCCTGAATCTTACAACAACAGCAAGATCGGATGATAATAAATTCAAAGTATGGGGCAGAGTAATGGCGATTGAGAATAACAATGTAATCAAATTACAAGAGCCTAATGGTCAAATCTTCACTGTTGTCGCAAAAGATGACGACCAGCTTGAAAGAATAAGAGTAGGTGACATGGTTAGTGTAAAGTATGAACATGGCCGAGTAGACTCTATTAAGAAAATTGGAGAGAGTGGATATGTACCCGAAAATATATCTCCACCTCCTAATGTACCTCCCCCTCCTGTAGAACCCGGCCAATAAGTAAATAAAAAGCCCTCAGGAATTTAAGATAGAGCCGGGCTGTTATGCCCGGCCTATTCATCAAGTCAGCGGTAGAATTCTTAGGGAATTTTACCAAAACCTAGCAATTTCCGTAGCAATGAGAATTTAATAAAATGAGAGTGTGTTTTAAGCTCTTGAGAGTATTGGTGGAGCCGAGGAGAGTCGAACTCCCGACCTCTTGAATGCCATTCTAATTTTTGCATTTTGTGTTGTTTTGTGTCAAAGAGCATGACGTTGTAGAACCCATTGATTTTAAAGGGGATCTGAGCCTTTTATGAGAATTGAATTAGTGTTGTAATGTGCTAAATTGTAAGCAAATGTGTAGGCAACTGTAGCCAAAACTGTAGCCAAAATAACGCAGACTAAACAGGAATAATTTCTTCCCCTTGAGTTAGACCGTATCTCACTTTAATATCCACAGGTGTAAGTTTTAATTTTCTCGCCTCTATAGCTCTCACTTTATATCTTGTGGAGATTGTACTACTCATCTTGTACTTTGTTGCTATCTCCTTAAAGGCTCTTTGTTTCGTATATCCTTTTTTCTCTACGAGTCTTTCAACATCCAAATAAAGACTCCAATATTTTTTTCTGTTTCTCTTACTTTTACCACGGAACGTGAGAACCATTTATCTATTACCCCATGTAAGGCTCTTAAATGTGAATCGTCCTGCTCTTCCCACCACGACTTAACGATTTCTCTAAATGCGGGAATATTAAAAATTCCATAATGCACCCCACCTGCTATTTGAAAGAGAGCTTTCTCCCTTTCATCAGCGGGAAGCTTCCTGAGATAGCTATCGGCAAGCTCATAACTTAAGGCATTAACATCGGGAAGAGTTTTGTTCGGTTTCCATAAAGGATATTCTTCCACATACGCAGTTACAATCTTATCTTCTCTTGGGTTATAGGGTTTAGTAGTTTCTTAGTTATTATTTTAGTTAGTATTTCCTTTAGTTGTTCACTATCCATTAAGAGCTCCGATTCTCTTATCCATTTCCAATTTGTCACACCTTTCCCCGTAATTTCACTTAGAAATTTTATCTGATGAGAGTCCTTCAGTACCGATAGTATAGTGGAAGGCTTAGTACTTGAGGTTAGTTTGTAGGATTTTACTATTTCTGGATATCTTTCTTTAAAATTATTAAAAAAACTGTCCTGCCTTATATGGAAGATTTCAGTATGCTCCCCCCACCTGTATTCGAGAATAGAATAAGGCACCTGATATCTTACATAAATATCCGCCGGTACATCAACGGTCTTAATTTCCCTATGCTGAAGTTTAATGTATACACGCATACAATCATGCCTAAACTCCCATAGATTAATAGAGAACCGATCCCCTTTTCCATAATAAATTTTTATACTCTTTGGCAACATATATTTTGGATTACATAGGGTATTACACAAAGCAACAAAATTCACGCATTCGGTGCCCTACCCCCCTATAATAGGTCCATAGTATAAGTTAGATTTTCGGTAAAGAACCCTATAAATAGGAGGTCAGTATAATGGGCAGGAAGCGCTACTCGCCAGAGCAGATAATAAGACATC
>JBLNAE010000220.1:0-8085 GCA_050259195.1 Ignavibacteriales bacterium | reverse complement strand
TAGCCTTTGCCACTTCAATCTTTGCGTACTGACCGGGAACGGAAATAATTGCGAGGTTTGCTTGAGGCAAGGCGCTGTATGCGGAATCGAGGCTTTTGTGTTCTGTTTTTACAGTAGCGCCAAACTTCGCGGGAGAGAGAAAGGAATCCAATTTTTCTATTGCCTCTTTTGCCGCCTTTTCGGATTCTGCTTCAATTGTTACAATCAAATCATTTGCGCTTGCCGATTCGGGAATCTGCTTAATCATCTCGGCGTCTCTTAACATCTTTAGATTAGCCTCAGTCGCCATAATAGCGGAGGCTTTCCCAACGCCGGGAAGTGCGCTGAGCTTCTGGCTTATCTGCATAAGCTTCATTGAGTCCTGATAATAGTTTCTCTTAACAGTGCTGACTACCGCCATTTTTCTCTTCTTTTACAGATTATATTTCTCTCCAAAAGCCGTAAGAGCCTGTGCGAAGCACTCATAAGGGGCCTTCACGATTCCGGCTCCGATCTGTCCTGCTCCTGTGGCTTTATGAATCACCGCGCTATCTATGCTTGGAAGAATTTCCGTTTCTACAACCTTACGAATATCAATCCCCATTGGAGTTCCCTCAAAATCCAGAGCAGGGACTCCAAATTTTGAATTTTTAGCGAGCGTAATTAAACCCATCTGTTTTGTTATGCCCACAGCTTCCTGAAAACCGCCACCGGCAAATGAGGCCATAGCGGGCGCAGCGGCAATGGCAAACCCGCCAAGCCCCATAGTCTCTATAATCGCGCTATCCCCAATATCAGGGGCGCCGTCGTCAGGGCCGTATCCAGGATTGTAGAGAGCATCGAGAAGGAGAGGAGAAGGTGATACAAACCAATTATCCCCTAGCCCGCTTACGCGAATTCCGAAATCCGTTCCATTTCGAGACATGGCAGTGACTATTGTGGAATCCTGTATGTCGCGTGCCGCATCCATTGCGAGCTTACAACCAGTCATAGTCATATTGAGAAAGAAGTGGCTGTTTCCGGCGATAAATCTATAGACCTGCAGGGCGACATCACGCGATAAATCTATTGAAAAAAGAGGTTCGATAATGCTTTTTAGAAAAATATTCGTAGAAGCCGCGTGACGGTTATGGCACTCATCTCCCATCTGAATTCCCTGAGCCAAAATATTCCAGATTGAAATACCTCCGGCCTTTTCAACTACCTTTTTCATCACGGGACCCAATACGTCCCGCATCCATCTGAGTCGCTCAAGTGTTTCACTCCCGAAAGTCCCAAACCAGAGAACCTTGCCTCCGCCTTCATTAAAAGTGGAGTAGACCGTTTTGCCAGATGTTAAATCCCTTGTGACAATTACGGGCACGGAGGGGGAAATGATTCCCGTCATCGGGCCTACGGTATCGTGGTGATGGTTTGGAGAGAGTTTAATTCTATTTGTCTCCATTAGTCTCTCTGTTTCATGGTCGTCACCGGCTAGGCCCTCAAGGATCAAGGCTCCTCTAACAGCCCTCTTCATCGGGTCGCACACTCTTTCCCATTCGATTGGAGGTCCTGCATGAAGTATGGTGTTTGGGGTCATATCCGGGATGACATTGAGTGCGGTATTTACATCAACGAGAACCGGCTCGACGGAAAGTATCCTTTCTATACCAATCCTATTGGCTTCATCAATCCGCTTGCCCAGATACATTGTTTCTGTTCTCGGTTTTTCTTGCCATTTGGTTTTGGCCGCCATGTAATCTAATTCCTCATGAAGGCGCGACAGCGAGCACCCATATTAACTTTGCTCGAACGTCGCCTATATTCTTCCATTTATGCTCTGCATGAGTCCTGAAATGAAGGCTATCGCCAGGGTTGAGTATGTATATCTTGCCATTTACTTGGAATTCCATTTTTCCCTGAATGCAATAGACCAGTTCCTCTCCACGATGGCTCATGGGTTTTTTCCCGCTTGAGGCTCCGACCTCAGCTATTGCATAAGCCGCAGTCATAATGAAATCTCCATATTTTTTTGCAGAAACGCATTGTAAATCGAGTCCCTTCTTAAACGTAAAAATTGACTCGCGTTTGCCTGCCGAGACGAAAACGGAATCCTCATCTTTTTCTTCGATGAAGAAGCTGACCCTTTTTCCCAAGGCGTCTGATATCTTCATCATCGTAGTTATTGTCGGGATTATCCCATTTGACTCAATCCTGTGTATCCCGGCTGCGGAGATGCCAGACCTTTTGGCCAAGTCCTGAAGAGACCAACCCTTTTCGGTGCGAAGGGTCTTTATTTTTTCTCCCAGCTTTGAAACTATTCTGTCTACCTGGTTTTTTTCTTCGGCCATCTACTCACCATAATTTTTTCTCACTCTTGATTACTTACGTCACGTGACTGAATATACGAATCTACTTCTCCAATCCCGATTAGAGGCTCTTCATTAAAATTCCAGAAAAGGTTTTTTTCACCTGAATCATTAATAAAGAAGACCCGACAATCCGAAGTCACTTTTCCAATCGCCTCGCATACCAAGTCAAACTTTCTGAAAATCTCTTTTACCTTTGGAGTGTTGCGCGGCCTTAGAGACAGGACAAATCCAAAACTCGGAAACGTAGCGAGCCAGTCTTTGAGAGAGATTTCAGAAGGCTTGGGAATTTTATCGATATAAATCTCCGCTCCCTTTCGGGAACACTCAAGGAGCATCAATGTTGAGCCGATAAGACCGGCCATACTTACATCTTTTCCTGTATCCGCCAGTTCATCTTCGGCTATTTGGGGCAGAAGCTCCAACTGAATTAGAACTTCTTTGTTGTTCAAGCTGCTTGAAGAATCCCAGAAATTAAAACCGGAATAGAATTTTCCATTGAGATTGGAAACAAAAACTAGATCATCGTCTGCCTTAGCGTCAAAGCTCGAAAGCAACCTCTTGGCTTTGCCGAGTATGGAAACGGAAAGCGAGGAGCAACCTCGTTCGACGGTCAAATGCCCGCCAATTACAGGAACCTTGTAACGTAATGCATTATCCCTGATTCCACGAAGCACTTCCTTAGCCTCTTCGGAATCCGATGCGAAAAGCACATCTACAATCGCCATAGGTCTGCCGCCCATAGCATATATGTCATTTACGTTTGTAAGAACGGATGTGCGTCCGGCAAGGTACGGATTTGATCTTAAAAGAGGGGGGTAAACACCTTCTGCGGCAAGAAGCAGGTAACCGTCTTGGATTTTAATGGATGCTGCATCATCGCCAATTATTATGTCACTGCCATCAATTTGGGAGACTTGAGGTAACAGGCGCCAGAGGTTTTTTAGCCTTGCCTTTTGGTCTAATCGGGGAGAAGAGCGCAAAGCCGAAATTAACTCCTGCATTTGTTTTCCTTATTAGCCGTGAATTGACACGAATGATCTCGAATGAAAAGAAGAAAAATTGATTCAAAATTTTTATTCGTGTGTATTCGTGTTCATTCGTGACCAAATATGTTTCCTAAGCCGAATCCAAATCTGCTTCCATTAACTGATGGGGAAGGCCTTGATAAACCGCTGGCTCTCCCACTGCTTTCCATCCCAATCTCTCAAAGAATTTCACATTCTGTGGCTGAATGTATGCAAGGAATTTCTTACAACCCTTAGATTTTACCGCTTTTACGGCGAGTCTCACGAGGCTTGGTCCCACTTGTCCATTGCGATAGGTGGGGGCAGCGCCAAGTCGTCCACCGAACCATGTGTCTCCTTCCTTTTTATAGCACCTGACCGACCCTACAACCTTTCCAGTTGATTCTTCAATTGCAACTATATGAACTGCATCTCGATCATACTGGTCCACATCAGTTTCAGGAAATATCTTCTGCTCTTGGACAAAGACCTCATGACGGAGGCGGAAATACTCTTCCAATTCCTTTGCAGTTTCAGCGATTTTGAATGTAAATTCTCCCATATCGGCTTCCAGAAGATTACGGAAGAAAATGTTCTTCCTATAATTAGAACGGGGGTTCTCCAACTTTCGTATACTATATTCAGCATTTTATCAACTTTAATAAACGGAGTCAAGGACACGGGACACGGGACTTTTTTCGCAAAGAATGTATTTGTTGTGATTTGCCTGGTTGTGTAGAATATCTCTATGCCATTTGGGGTTTACGTCCACATTCCATACTGCGTAAAGAAGTGTCCCTACTGCGACTTTAATTCCTATGGCGTAGGGAAACGCATTCCGGAAAAAGAATATACTGAGGCAATCCTTAAAGAAATCAACCTCTACAGGGGATTGATTGAAGGGTTTCCTCTTGGTTCAATATTTTTCGGTGGAGGAACGCCGTCTTTATTTTCCCCGAATAGCATAGGAAAAATAATAGGTGAGATACTGAAAGCAGCATCTCCGCTGAATTCGATTGAAGTTTCATTGGAAGTAAATCCAAAAACGGCCGACCTGGAGAAATTAAAGGGTTTGCGTGATGCAGGGGTAAATAGAATCAGCGTCGGGGTGCAATCTTTCGCGGCGAGAAAGCTTAAACTGCTCGGAAGAATAAACACGTCTGATGATAGCAGGAGAATATTGGACGACATAATCAAAGCGAGGTATGAGAACTTTAATCTCGACCTCATGTTTGGGGTTTCTTTTGAAACCATTGATGAGTGGAGGGCGGATTTAGAAAAGGCGCTTGGATTTAATACGACTCATATCTCTGCCTACTGCCTTACGATCGAAGATGATACGGAATTTGGGACGCTCTATTCGGGGGGTAAATTGCCGCTTCCTGATGAGGACACGCTTACGGACATGCTCTCTTTCACATCTAATTTTCTTGAGGATGCTGGCTATAGGCAATATGAAATTTCAAATTTTGCAAATCCTGGGTTTGAGTGCAAGCATAACCTCCTTTACTGGAAGGGAGAGAATTATCTTGGACTTGGTGCCGGGGCGCATTCCCATATTTTTTCAGATAGATTTAATCACTGGGGTACCAGGTGGGCTAACCTAAAGAATCCAGATCTCTATATGAAGACGGTTTTAGAAGGGAAAAAACCTCTAACGTTTACAGAGTATCTCGAAAAAGAGGAAGCCTTTGAGGATAAGATTTTTATGGGACTTAGGCTTCAAGAGGGAATTAGTCTTACAAATATCAAAGATAGGTTTGGGACAAAACTACGCTCTGACAAATTGGACTCCCTCATAGATGGTGGTTTTTTGGAACTCTCTGGTGATTTCATTCGCCTGAGCAAAAAAGGGATTCTCGTTTCAAATGAACTCATTATGAGGTTTCTTGACTCCTTGATTTTTGAGTAAGGATAAAATTATTGTCTTTAGGGAGAATGGGTGGGGTGAAATCCAGCAGATATATACCTTACATTTCCATTTTTCTGATATATCTGTTTATGGAGGGGTTATGCTATCTGGGCTTGCTTTTGCTCGAGAAAGCATTCAATACTCCATACGATCCAAACATATCAGCTCTTTCAGAAGAGCAGAAGGCTTCCCTGGAGAAATTCCTGAGGCATAGGAAGGGAGAACAGACAGCACAAGATGCCGTTTTGGGCTGGGTTCCTAATTCTCATACAAACTCCGCAGGAATGAGAGACGACCGGGAATATGAGAGGGTTCCTCCGCCTGGCACCATCCGTATTGCAGCCTTCGGCGACTCTTTCACATACGGATCAGATGTTGCGCTTGATGACACCTGGGAAAAGCAGTTAGCAGTGATAGACCCCTCGATTGAGGTATTAAACTATGGCGTGGGAGCGTACGGTCTAGACCAGGCGTACTTGCGATACCTCAAAGTAGGGACCGAATTTAATCCTCACATCGTTTTTATTGGATACATGTCGGAGAACATCGCTCGCAACGTGAATGTTTTTCGAGCTTTTTATACCCGGTCGTATCGAAACGTGATCTTTACGAAGCCGCGTTTTAAGGTAAGAGATGGGGAGCTGGTTCTCCTTAAGAACCCTCTGTCTACTTTTGAGGACTATGAGCATTTCTTGCAGAAGGAGAGTGAAGTGTTGGCGAAACTCGGAGAGAACGATTATCACTATCAAACTAACTATAATAGGGGTAGATTGGATTTCCTACCCTCTGTTCGGTTTGCAAAGATTTTTTGGGGTACCTTCAATAAGAGAATGGCTAATCCGATTTTTACATCGGACGGCATGTATAATGTAAAATCGGAAGCCTACGAGGTTACGGTGAAAATCTTTGATGCCTTCTATAGAAAAGCACTGGAGAATGGGGCGTTACCAGTGATTTTTATATTCCCCGACATCAGTGATCAGTGGCGGAGTCGCAAGAAAGAGAAACGTCGCTATGCCCCGCTCCTAGACTATTTTCGGTCGAAGGGCTATCGTTTTATTGACACGTTGGGGGCGTTAGAGCCTTATGAATCGCGTTATACTGTTAATGATCTTGTAAGGAGGTGGGGACACTACTCACCTCTCGGTAATAAAATCATTGCTGAGTACATATACGCTCATTTAAAAGACTGGGATATTACGGAAATATCAAAATTGGAGGAGGCTATTCAAGTAGAGCGTAAGCGCCTAGGTGTAACTGCTCGGTGATGCACGGATAAGCAGCCCGAAATGCCTTGCTTGCAGGAGCTTTGGAGAAGATTTGACATTATTTTTTGGGATTATTTTCGTATGGCGGCATAGGCCAATTTTTCTCCATCCCCTCTAGTCCAATGCCCCTAATAAGCTGTCTGGGTGTTATTTTATTTTGTTGAGCTATCTGGAAATCATACTTCTACATTAATTGCTATAAAGAAAGTAAAAGTAGTCCGTATGGTATAATTCAAGTTGAAATTCATTGTCAAAATTACAAACGTATTTGCAACAATCTCGGAAATACAAAAGCGAGTCAGGATGTTGTTAGTCGGTTAAAAGATTTAGGTCTTATCAAAGTCAAACACCGGGTGAGCTTCGACAGGAGGTAGGCTTGCGGAAAAGACATAATAGAATTTTAACTTCCATACATTCCGATTCAATAGACAAGGGTTCTTTGGTTGCCGGGATAGATATTTCAAAGTTTTCTGAAATTCTACGAATATACATAGAGCATAATATCGAGCTAGAAGATTTTCTAAATAAAATAGAAGAGATTTTATTTAATCCTGCTATTTTCTCTTTACTTTCTCTTAAGGAATTGATTATTTTGTATTCTTCCATAATTAGGAGGAAGGACTCCTCGCAGAGGTATTTGGTTAGGATTTTAGAAATAGCGTCACAGACGGGGGTTTTGGAGAGAATTTTTTCTAGGGGTGATGAGGTTGAAGTGGAGGATTTTCATGGGCCTTCTCTTGAAGAGAAAGAAGCTGTGAGGTGGTTGAGAGAGCTAATCCTTAAAAAGACGAAAGAAACAGGACCATAGACGTGCAACCATTTTCAGAACTTGTTCGAAAGATGCAAGATGACAATAGTCTAAAAACAGTCTAGTTTTAGTTTCGCTTAACCAAAGCACGCAGTTCTAACGCTACTCGCTGACGTGCTAGTGGCTCCGGGCTTTCATTTAAGACGCTGAGACATTTCAAAAACATAAGAAGCAGTTTGTCAGTGGAAACGTCCTTTAAATCCCCTGTCTCCAATTCCGTATTCACTTTCTTTAAAAACTCGACTAGCAATTCTATTTGCTGTCTTTGAATTATGAGGACTGTTTCATGCAAGGACTCAAGTTCTATTCGCTTTAAATCCGCTATCTCGGTTTCAAACTCCTTGGACCAATCAATAAGAGTTTGCTTCGATGTATTCAGTTCTTTAGATATGCGGTCGTAGGAATGCCCCTTTGCCCTCAATTCTACAAATTTCGCTTTAGTCTCTAAGCTCTTTGCCATTCTTTTCCCCCACACTCGGTTCTACCTATATTATGCACTGAAAATCCCTCATGTGGATACTTACACTTTTGTAATGTCCTGGTTTCTGACATCGTACAACATACACGGCTTTAAGCCCCGTCCTATCCTCGCTAGCAGCTAAACACATCGTCTGGCTTCACGAATAGCTGACATAGCAGCCATATAGTCCTGTTCGGCTTCGGCCTTGGATAGGATGCTTAGAGCTTTGCTTTGTAAGTCTCTTACCTGGTCAAGTAGATTACGCTTGTGTTACTTCTTGAGCTTCCTTGGCCTTTGCAAGAG
>JBLNAE010000219.1:0-4806 GCA_050259195.1 Ignavibacteriales bacterium | reverse complement strand
CCCAGTTCCATGTCTATACTGTTCGATTAAAACCACCTGATTTCCCGGCGTAATGGCAACCACATTTACCCAGTCGGGCGACTCAACAACATAAAAATCATGCTCTTTTCCGGTTACAGGAGAGAGGATTATATCCTTTCTTGTCGAAAAATCCTGCATGAGTTTATCTTTTCGGATTTAATAAGATTCCACTTTTTTATCATACCTCATCTCAATTTCAACAATTTATTAGGAGTCATCTCATAAATAGGCAAGGAAAATCTCGAGCTGATATTATGCTTCTTACAGGTGCATAAGTCGAATTTTAACTTTGCTATTTTGATCTTTCAGCTAACCATTTTGCGACCCTTGGCCAGAGTTCTTTTAGAGACTTGCTACTTACTGAAAGTCCAATGTGTCCCGTCGGAAAGACTATCGTTTCTTTATCTTTGCTAGATATTAGGTTCTCTAAAATTATGCTGGTAGCGGGTGGTACAAGGTGATCCTTCTCAGCTATAAGATTTAACACCGGGCATTCTATTTTTCTTAAATTAACCACCTTTCCTTTGATTTTGAGCTTGTTTTGTACAAGCAGGTTTTCTTGATAGCCATACTTTATGAACTCTCTAAAAACCTCGCCTGAAACTGGAATATTATCGTTTAGCCACTTCTCCATAGCGAGGAAATTTTCGAGAAGTTTTTCATCATCTAACCTTTCATAAAAATTGACATACTTTGTGACAAGGTTCTCAATAGGTTTCATAAAAAGGAAAACTGACTGGAGATATTCGGCAGGAACATTCCCATAGGCGTCCACTAATTTATCAACATTAAAATACGATTTGTCTCCCCATAAGTTTAATAATCCACTGCTTGAAGCTTTAAAATCAATACCCGTAGTCATAACGATTAGGTTTTTTACATCCTTAGGATAAAGCGATGTGTACATTGCTGACATTGTTCCACCCATACAGTAGCCAAGTATACTTACCTTATCCGACCCTGAGATTTTCTTTACTTTATCCACTACGTTTCGTATGTATCTGTTTATATAGAAATCTAGATTTAGATGTTTATCTTCGTCACCGGGGATTCCCCAATCTATCAGATATACGTCTATTCCGCCCTTTAGGAGTACTTCAACAACACTCTTTCCAGGTTGCAAATCTAGTATGTAGGGACGATTCACGAGTGCAAAGATCATAATAAGGGGGACGGGAAATGTTTTTTCAGCTACAGGAATGTAATGAAGAAGCCTAAGTTTATTTTCCGTAAAGACAACTTCGCGAGGGGTTACACCTACTTTAATTTCGGGTTGATTTACTAATCCTAGTTTAAGTCCCTTTAGGAGCTTTTCAGCTTTTTCTTTCAAGGATTCACGAGCACTCTTATTCATTATTTTTACGAATATCTATCGTACATCTTGGATTAAACTACATATTAATGAATTTTAGTCAAATATTCCAGGGACTCTCAACTTAAGAGAAATATGTCTTTTAACCTTATAGTATTTGTATAACACGATTTCCAATTAAAAGGCTTAGAAGAATAAGGTTTAATTGTTCCGGGTAAATCCAGTTTGACTACGCAGGGAGCGTAATTATGAATCTGCTCCCTCTCCCAACTTCACTTTGGACCTCAATCTTTCCGCCGTGCATGATTACGATGTGTTTTACAATGCTAAGACCAAGCCCCGTGCCGCCGAGTTTTCTTGAGCGCGTTTTATCCACTCTGTAAAAACGCTCAAAAATTCTTGGTAGGTGCTCTTTTGGAATTCCGATTCCCGTATCGGAAACCTCAATTATAAACTGCGAATCGAGTTTAGAAATCCCGATTTCAATAGCGCCTCCTTCCGGGGTATATTTCGCAGCGTTATCTATGAGGTTTATAAACATCTGTTCTAAAAGAAACCCATCGCCTCCGTATGGGGGTAAGCCCTCTTTTATGTTAAGAGAGACCCGAAGGCTCTTTTCTTCTATTTTGCTCTTTATCGCCTCAAGAGACGAGGATACTATTTCTTTAAAATTGATCTCTTCAAGAACTGTTTTAGGTTCCTCTTCCCATGAAATCTCTTTTCTTTCAATCTCGGAGAGCACAAGGAGGTCAGATACTATATTTATTAGTCTGTCAGTGTGTCTCTTTATTATATTAAGAAAATGATCTCTCTCATCCGTATTTTCGTATGCTTCTGTCTCAATGGTTTCAACATAGCCCTTTATTGCGGTAAGCGGAGTTCTGAGTTCATGAGACACATTTGCTACAAAATCGGCTTTTATTTTTTCGAGTCTTTTAAACTCGGTAATGTCAAACATTACGACTATCGCTCCGCTTTCTGAAGAATTTAGCGGAATACCGCTTGCCAGATAATATTTCTCAACTGGATAAAAAAGGGAGATCTCCTTTTTCTCGGCCTTCCTGCTTTTAAGTGTGTACTCTACCAATTCCGTAATTTCACTATTTCTTAAAACCTCCCAGTAGGGTTTTCCGAAAGAGACGTCTTTTATGCCAAACATATCCTTTAAAGCTCTATTTATAAGAATAACCTTCCCATCGCTCCCTACAACTATTACACCTTCGCTCATTGCGCTAAGCACGGCTTCAAGCTGACTCTTTTCAAGGGAGACCTCTTTAAATAGCTCGTCTAATTTTTCGGCCATTCTGCCGAGAGCCTGATTTACCTTTCCAATCTCTCCTCTTTTATCTGCGACAGGAATATTTACGTTGAAATTCCCTTTTGCAATCTCTTCAGAGGCTGCGATGATTTTATCAAGCGGTTTTGTAATGGCTCTCGATGATACGAGGGAAAGGAGAAATGCGAAGAGAGTTAAAATGAGTCCTATGTAGATTATCTTTGATTTTATTGAGGAAAATGCCTTCTCAATGAAACCAAGCGGAAGCGCCGTTCGAACTATGGCTTCGGCTTCGCCCCTTTTATCTTTTAACGGAACTGCAACGTAAAACAGGTCCTTTTTAATAGTTATGCTGTAGCGCTTGCTCTTTCCGACTCCTTTTGAGACCGCTTCTATTACTTCGGGTCTCTCCGCATGGTTTTCCATAGTCGCGGGGTCATGCTCGGAGTCGCCAATGACAACCCCGTCTCTGGCGATTATTGTGATCCTCACCCCGATTTTTTTACCGAGTTCTGGAACAAGGGATTTTATCTCTTCCCTTTTACCTTCAGCAATCGGGGTTTTAAGAACCTCGCAGAGGAGATTAGCTGTGGTAAACAGCCTTTCTTCTGTAAGTGATTCATCATATTTTTTAAGCTCGCTGATTATAAAGATGGTGAATAAAAACAGGATTAAAGTGATGGTCAAAAAGCTAAGGAGAAACTGCTTCCAGAGTATTTTCACATCTTTCCCTATTCTTCTAGCTTGTAGCCTATACCTCGAATTGTTTTTACCATACTTCCAGCTTTACCCAGTTTTTCCCTCAGGTTCTTTATATGAACATCAATGGTTCTATCATAGACCAGTTTTTCATCTCCCCAAATCCTTTTCTTTTTAAGCAATTGGTCCCGTGTAAATACCTTTCCCCTACCTTCCGCAAGCACTTCAAGAATTTTGAACTCCGTTGTTGTAAGCTCCATTTGCTTGCCGTCAAGTGAAGCTTCAAACTTTTCAGAATCTATCGAGAGAGGCCCAATCCTTATAGGTTTTTCCTTATCCTGTTCTTTGCTTACTCGCCTTAGGATGTTTTTTACCCTTGCGACGAGTTCTCGCGGGCTAAAAGGCTTTACTATGTAATCGTCTGCGCCGAGTTCAAGCCCCACAACGATGTCTGCCTCCGTGCCCTTTGCGGTAAGCATGATTATGGGAAGCGATGACGTGCGGCTGCTATTTTTTAAAATCCTACATATCTCAAGCCCATCTGTCCCCGGAAGCATTAAATCCAGGATTACAAAGTCGGGAAGCAAGCCTTTTATATATGAAAGAAAATCCCTTCCGTTGTAGAATCCCTTAACCTTAAATCCATCCCTTTTTAGGTGATGGCTCACAAGCTCTACAATGTCCTCTTCGTCATCTACTATGGCTATTACCTTGTCGGTCATTGGATACCCCCTAATTATTTTATATTTTGTATTCCTTATTGCAATACACCCATTTTTGCCCTTAACTAAATTTTAACATTCTTTTTATATCAAATTTACTTTCCCTATTTAGTCTTTCTTGAGTGAGATAAATACAAAGGAGAAGAAAAACATGGAAAAGAAAAGGAGGCTAAGTGCTATGGAAGAAGCAAAAAAGGAACCAAAGGTTGAGGGAGTCGAGGAAATAAGAGAAAAGGCGGCTGAAAGAGTGAACTTAAAAGTCAGAGATTATGTGGATATGACCAGAGAGCTTACAGGACTTGTAAAAGAAAGCTATATTACGGGTCTTCGGCTCTTTTTTTCCATCTATGAGGGAAACCTAAAGGTGATAAACAGGCAGGCCGAGGAGTGGGGGAGATTACATGAGGAATCCACAAAATTAATGAGAGAACCCTTTGAGAGATTTCCGACTGAGATGGTTAACTTCTGGAACGGTCATTCAAAGCTTACAAATAGCCATGTGGAGAAAATAATTGATTTTCAGAGGGATTATTCTCAGGCAGTGTTGGCACTCTCCCAGCTAAAGCAAGGGAGATTCCGTGCTATGCATACGCTCAGCGTTACATTAGCGCACGACGGTCTGCCCGACCGCATCACCAGCATCTTTTGTGGAGGTTTTTAATGCGTTTTGTGTTTACAACTGAAACGCCCTCAAGTCCAGACAGGATTGGCTGGGTTCGCCATCTGAACCTACCTACAATTCTTTTACGTGCCTTTAGGCTTTTTATGAGGACACA
>JBLNAE010000218.1:0-2687 GCA_050259195.1 Ignavibacteriales bacterium | reverse complement strand
TCTCAAGTGCTTCAAGATGTGATGCAAAGAGTGGATAGGGCATATAAAGGATTTTATCAGAGACTCAAAGCAAGAAAGGATGGAGCTGGATTTCCACGCTTTAAAGGTAAGGACCGCTATGATTCATTTACACTTGCTCAATCTGGATGGAAGATTGAAGGAAAGAACCTCTACGTTGCCAATGTAGGGAGGTTCAAGCTCTTTCTTTCGAGACCAATTGAAGGTTCTATTAAAACTCTAACGATTCGTCGAACTTCTACAGGGAAGTGGTTTATTTCATTCTCTTGCGAGAATGTAGCTCCTAGAGCTTATCCTCATACAACACAAGAGATTGGCATTGATGTAGGAATAGAAAGTTTTCTCATAGATTCTAACAATAGAGCTGTTGAAAATCCCAAGTTCTATAGAACATCTGAAAAACTCTTGAGAAGGAGGCAACGAAGTCTGAGTAGAAAAGCTAAAGGCTCTAGCCATAGAAATAGAGATAGAATACTTGTGGCTAAGACACACGAAAGAATCACTAGAAGCGGTCTCATAAGTACTGGTAGAACGCAAAAAAAGCTATGAAAACACAGAGTTACTACCATTTATGAGACTGGTTCTAATCAGCGGAAAGATTTTCTCCATAAAACTGCTAACTACTATATTGAAAACTATAAAACAATCTATGTTGAAGATTTGAATATCAAAGGCATGGTTAGAAATAAATACCTTGCCAAAAGCATCTCGGATTGTTCTTGGGGCATGTTCTTTAATTTCCTTTGTCAAAAAGCGGTAGAAGCTGTTGATAGAGAAGTAATTAAAGTTCCCTCTAAGAACACATCTCAGATTTGCTCATCTTGTGGGTTTCATGTCCATAAATTTCTTGCTCAAAGGGTTCATCATTGTCCTAATTGCGGACTTAAAATTGATCGAGATTTAAACTCTGCATTAATTATTCGCTGGCTCGGTCAGAGCCTTCAGGCGTTAACCTCGGCAGTAGCTATGGTTGCCTGAGAATCCCCTGCCTAGGCATGGGGAGTGTCAACTTCAATAAGTGCAGTTTTTGTTTTTCTGCTTAGGTACACCATATTCCCAAAGAAAAGAAGAATCGCAAAAGCGTTAAATAACCCTCCCAACTGGCGTCCTAGTGGCCACTGTAATAGGTCTCCTATTATTCGCAAAACCAAAGACAGGTGAAGTAGAGTGAGATGTGCATAAAACGATGAGCGAAAAGGCAGAGAAGTTGGTAAATCCATCAGCATTGGAAAAATGATAGGCGCATGGGCAAATATCATGGAAAAGACAAAGCCAACAAAGACAGAATGTAAAATAGCATCATAGTAAAATCCTGCCGTGATACCTCCAAAGAGTAACCCTAAAATTCCGCTCACTCCAAGCCAGATATAGCCTAAAATCAGGCTCACAGCCATAAATCGGCTTAATCCTGCTCGATATATTGTACGCCCTGCAATATCATTGCGTAGGAGCCACAAGGCTAAACCAATCATCCCTACACCCTCAACGTGCACTCCAAAGCTTAAAATTTTGGTTGCTAAAAGGGCGCCACTTATAAAAACAGAGACGGCAACGACAAAAACCGCCTTGCTCTTTTTCGATATTTGAAGCACTGGGCTGATTTCTAGCCTTTCTCCGGCAATGGTTAAAACCAGGAATCCGATCCACCATGGAACGACTCTATAAAAGGGTAGATCAGAAAGCCAAAATCCGTTTCCGATAAGCCAACAAGAAGCACCAAGCACCATAACAATTGCATAAAGGGTTAAATGACGATAAAAAATAAGGACTAAAAGAAATACCAGCCCAGCGCTACTCAAGGTCATGAGTATTGTTCCAAAAGAACCGGGTGTATCTGCCATTAAGGCTAAGACCCCTGTCCCGCTTAAAATTGGCACTAAATATGCCCACTTGAACCCCAAAGCTACCGCTCGCTCGAGACTGATGAGCGTTCCCAAAAAGCCTGAGACCATAAGGGGACCATGAAGCGCAAGTAGAGTATTAAGCATGGGCAAATTCCACCCAATGCGAAAAAGCCCTGCCCACAGTGCTGAAAGAAGTGCAAATCCTCCAAGAGCCATTACAAGAGGACGAAAAGCGGGTTTTTTCTCTTCCACTTTGACCTAACCTTCTTGCTCTGTTGATTTAACAAGGATAAGTAGCATTACCACAGGGGTTTTCGCGTAAATGCTGTGCGGAAGCCCGGGTGGCATATGCACCCACGCTCCGCTGTTTGCCTCTTTTAAATCGTCTCCTAATTTTAGTATTGCCTCGCCTTTAACGATATGAATAACGGCTGGCATAGAAGAAGTATGCTCCGAAAGTTCTTGTCCGGGAGCAAACCCAAAAAGTATAGCCTTTAGATGATTATCATTATAAATGGTGCGGCTTATAATACTATCACCGGGAATCTCTTGAAACTCATTATATAAGTCGGCAATGTAGGTGTATTCTTTGCTCATTTTTTTCTCCATACCATAGAGGTTTGTGTTTTAATTTAACATTATCCCCTTTTTGGCAAATTTACACAGTCTTACAGCACATTACTGCACGGTCGGATTTATTCTTGCTTGCCGAGCCCAGCGTTTTCGGCAGCGATGCGCGCAAGTGCTGCCCAATCTATCTCACCCTGTCCGCGTGCAGCTGCTGAAAGTAAATGATTGTGAATCAGGCTCGCAAGGGGCATTGGT
>JBLNAE010000217.1:0-12356 GCA_050259195.1 Ignavibacteriales bacterium | reverse complement strand
CATGAGAGGTTCTATTTACTGGGCTCATACCCAGATTCTATATTCTTTATTGCCCAAAGGGCAACCTGTTTTCATCCCCGTAGTAGAACTATCGGGGTATTCAACAGGTCTTTTAAGAAATGTGTGTCACAAGGCACGCGTTTATAATTGAGAAGGAGATCTGTGCTACCCTTTTGGGCCTAATAATGTATAATTTGTGTCCATAAATAAACAGAGAGAGGAGATGTAAGAAGGTGCAGCTTATATTATGGAGGTGTAATGTTCTGCTTTTTTCCCTATTTTACCTTTATGCTTTGGCACCGGACGCTTGGGCCAAAGCCACCGTCCCCGAGGACGAGATTACAGTGAAAGACTACAAGTGGGGCTCCGGCGGCGCAGGGACAGTAGGCATACTCAAAGAGATTACGCTTGAGAATAAAGGCAAGACCGCCCTCAAAAATATAGAGATAGAAGCGAATATGTATACCATAAACGACGTGCCTCTCGGTTCCTTGAGATCCACCATTCATGATGTGCTCCCTCCCGAAGGTACGAAAACCTTTTACAATGTCAATTTTGGATTTATGCACTCGGATCTTCAAAAGACCGTTATCAGGATTGTAAAGGTCGAGACCGTGGAGACCGTTTTTTCCGCCCGTCCAACAGATTTAATCGTAGTCAAAAACTGGGAGTGGTCAGGGAGTCAATACGCCACTGAGGGAATATTAAAGGAGATCACTCTTGAGAATAAAGGTGGAACCAATTATAAAGACATAGAAATCCAGTTAGAGTACTTTAGTCCAAGTGGTGAGAAGATTGGTCCCTCTACAGCCATAATCCATGACACTCTCCCGGCAAAGAGCGAAAAAACGTTTTACGGGATAAATGTCGGATTCAAACAACCACAGATAAAGAAAACCGTAATTACAGTCACAGACGCATCACGCGCGCCCGTTAGAAAACCCAGACCCAGCGTGGCTAAAACCGGTACTCCAATCCAAAAGCCGGGCAAAAAGGTAAGTACAAAAGTCGGAGCCGCCGGGGAATCTAAAAACAAAACTGAAGGAAAACAGGCTCCTGCGCCTTCTAATGTCGCCAATCCTTCGGAGGAAGGTGGCGCCAAAGGAAAAGAGGTTGTGGTCGCGCCTCCTAAAGAAGGAGAGACTACCACCATAGAGGCCCCGAAAGAGCAGCCCGCACAGGAAGAAGAGGAGGAACCAATACCTGAAGAAGATATTGTCGTAAAGGATTTTAAATGGGGAGGCGGCATTACGGGAACGATAGGCGTGGTTCGAGAGATTACGCTTGAGAATAAAAGTGACATTACTTATAGCAATATAAGGCTTAGGATAGATTTTTATTCCAGGTCGAATAGAAGGCGGCTCGGTTTTAATGAGGTCACGATTCGCGATATCCTTCCTGCCAATAGTGAAAAGACGTTCAAGAACATTAAAGCTGGATTCCTCAATTTTCTGCCTGAAGATATAGAAATAAAAATAGACAGCGCATCGGTTGTGAAGTGACTTATAGGGGAACTATTGTATAGGATGATAGTTTAAGTTTATGAGGCAAAATACATTTTATCATGGAAAAAGGGCAGACAAATAAAAATTCCGGGTTTTTAACCAGTCTGTTTGAATACTCCCTAAAGAACGGCTTTGCAGATTCGGTACGGTATTTAAGAGTCAACTCAAGGCAAATAGTTTCAAATCTATGTTTTTTTGTTTCCTTGAATTTAGAGACTAAAGAATGTCTTGCGTTCGCTAACAGGAAGATTAAAAAAAGTTACCTCTCTTTTGTTCTGCAAAATATTAGAGAATTTGCCTCAAAAACTGAGGTAGATTTGAATCCATCGGAATATCTAATAGAGGTTCTACCTGATGGGAAAATCATCGGCGATGAAGGCCCCGCCAAGCCGGAGTTCGTCTTTACGGTCCCGGTCTTCGTAAAGGGCAAAGCGGCTGTATTCCTCAGTTTCTCAAAAAACGACCACCTCCCTCTAAGAGAAGAAGACATCTCCAATCTCAATTTAATAGTTAATTTCCTTTCCGCTCTTAAGGAGCGCGAAGAAAGGGAAAAATTAGAGAGAGAAAACATCGAAAAGCTGGCTCTTATTGACTCGCTCACCGGGACTCTTAACCGCCGCGCCTTTTATCAGATGTTTTCTCAGGACATATCGGAGATGCGGAGAAACGGTGCCGTCATTAGCCTGATAGTGTTCGACATTGACGGGTTTAAACAGATAAACGATTCTTACGGCCATGCCTTCGGCGATATGATTCTGAAGCAGGTGACATCAAAATTTAGGATTATACTAAGAGGGGAGGATAAGATATTCAGATTGGGCGGAGACGAATTTGCAGTCGTCATGAAAACGGATAAAAAACAGGCTTACTTAGCAATGGGGCGGATTCTAAAAGAGATTTCGGATAACAGCAGACCTCGAATCACCCTCAGCGGAGGAATCGTAGAGATACGCTCTTATGAAAGCACGAGCATTGATGATGCCGTGAGGCAGGCCGATAAGGCTCTATATCTGGCCAAAGAGGGCGGGAAAAATCAAATTCTTTTTTACGAGGACGAGAAGGTGGATACGGAATCCGATGAACTCATCTTTGATAAAACGATACTACAGTTTAGTGAGAACATCAACCTCAAGCTCAAAGAGCTTGCTACTCAGCAACTTGCATCTCTGTACTTGTCTCCTCGCCAAAAAGAGATGTATATGAACGGGCATTCAAATATGGTTTCAAACTACTCCGTGCTATTGGGGAAGGAGCTGAATCAATCCGAAAAAAAACTCGAAAGCCTTAGATTTGGTGCAATCGTTTACGACATTGGAATGACAGCCGTGCCGGAAAAAATCTTATTTAAAACTGGAAAGATTACCCTGGAGGAACATAACATAATTAGACATCACCCAATAATGGGAGGAAGGATAATTCAACGGTTCCCCATTCTTCGTGAAACCCTTCCCATAGTGCTCTACCATCACGAGTGGATCAATGGGCAGGGCTATCCCTTCGGCCTAGCCGGTGATTCCATACCAATCGAAGCGAGGATAATAGCCGTCGCAGACTCTTTCTGCGCTATGCGCAGTACGCGTTCCTACCGCCCCCTCCTTTCCAGGGAAAAGTCAATTTCCGAAATAATAAACAGCGGTGGGAAAAAATACGACCCGCAGGTGGTTGAAGCCCTCCTCAGGCTAATTGAAAAGAAGTTAATAACCTAAGCTACCGCGAGTTCGGCAGATCATCCAGACAGTCCTGGCATACGCCGTGCAAATAGAGTTCTGAAATGTCAATCTTGGCTCTGCCCAAGGATGACTTCTCCCTATCAAGTTCGTATTTCACAGTCTTGAGATAAATGTCGCGCACGCTTCCACAGCACCCGCAGATAAAATGATGGTGCTCCACCGGATTGGCGTCATATCGAATCGCCGTTCCGCTGCGCTCAAGATATGACAGCAGACCGACGCCGACCAGTTTCTCAAGATTGCGATATATAGTGGTAGCAGAAATCATTGGACAGTCCTTTTTAGCCTTTTGATAGACATCATCGGTACTCAGGTGTCCGTCCGATTCAGAAAGAATCCGAAAGATAATCATCCTCTGAGGAGTGAGCTTTAGCCCCTTTTTACGGGATAAGGCAACAAATTTACCGAGTCTTTCTCGTTCATTCTTCTTCAAAGTGAAATTTGCTTTTTCTGTTGTACTTCGAGTTCCGTTCACTATATAATTATAACACAGCATCTGAAATAACTAAACTTACTAATTAATAGTTTATTCCACTTGCAATTTATTTGCAATAGTATAGAATAGACCCTAAAACCCAACCAAAAAGGAGGCAATAAAAAATGGCAAAAGAAAAGAAGCATATGAAGGGAAAAGTGAAGCACGGAGACGTAACCAAGCGTGTAGGGGTTGAGCAAATTGAAGCTCGCGGCGTAAATGTAGAAGAGCTTCGGGAAAAGCTCATTGATGCCGCAGGCGCCGAGTTCACCACCTATTATTATTACACGATTCTCCGCATGCATCTTGCCGGACACGAAGACTATAAAGAGATTTGCGAAGACGCAAGATTGGAAGACCGCGCTCACTTTGAGCTTATAACTCCCAGAATCTACGAACTCGGCGGCGGGATTCCTAAAGATATCCGAGAGTTTGCCGACAGGGCATCATGTATGGACGCCTACCTTCCCGACAATCCCACTGCCGCAAATATTCTGCAGGTCCTCCTTGAAGCCGAAAGGTGCGCGATCAGAACCTGGAGTGAAATCTGCGACCTCACATTTGGTAAAGACCCGCGCACTTATGACATGGCTTCTCGCATCCTTCAAGAAGAGGTCGAGCACGAAGCCTGGTTCATCGAACTGCTCAGTAAAGAGAGAGACGGGGTGATCCGCCCATCCGGGCATTTCCGACGCGGAGCGCCGGGCGAAGCGCCTTACAGCAAGAACAGAGGATTCTATAACCCTTAAAATTTACTTGAGTTCAACGTGAGAATACTAAAACCACGCTGGGGGCACGTTGCAACGTGCCCCTACTTTTAAGGGCTATATCTAACACACGTTGGGAACCTTTAGCCCGCTGTTTTCCCGATACTTAGAGAACGCGATGAAGAAAACCTATAAGGTTGAACTAATTATTCCAGACAAAGGCACGGCTCACATAGAAGTTGGAGAGGACGAATATATATTAGATGCCGCTTATGAGGCGGGCTATAGCGACATTCCATCTATGTGCCTGCAAGGGTTCTGTCTTACCTGTGCCTCGCGCCTTCTTAAAGGGGAAGTAGATCAGTCTGAGGCTATTCGCTATTATCCGCAGGATAAAGAGGCCGGTTTTGTCTTAATCTGTACTGCAAAACCCCGATCCTATCTGTGCATCAAGACCCATCAGAAAAAAGAGATGCAAAACCATCGCCGCGAACAGGGACTCCCGTATCCTCGCGGGTAATACCGATTTACCCAATGAAAATACCATTATGGAACCCGGGGTGGATGTCTTTTGGAACCCGTCTCTACTTCTCATTCATCACCTCATGCAGCACCCCGCTCAAATCTCCTATACTGTACGGTTTGGAGATAACGCCTCTGAAACCGTGGTTCCTGTACTCAGACATTACTCTATCATCCGAATACCCGCTCGATACTACTGCTCTGATATTTGGATCTATCTCTATCAGCCTTCTTATCGCCTCTTTCCCCCCCATCCCTTCCAAAACGGTTAAATCCATTATGACCACATCAAATGGATTATTCTCTTCTCTGGCTCTCTTGTATAGCTCTATTGCCTCGGCTCCATCCGATGCGCACTCTACTTCATACCCTATATGACTTAACATCTCCCCCGTAACTTCCCTTATCATCTCTTCATCATCCATTATCAGTACCCTTCCTCTGCCTCCCAGTACCCCTTCCTCTGCTACCCCCTCTTCCTTTTCTTCCACTCTTTCGGTTGATGCCGGAATGTAGATGTGAACCTTCATTCCCACTCCCTGCCCCGATTCCACTTCAATATACCCATCATGGTTCTTTATTATAGAATACGCTGTAGCAAGCCCCAGACCGCTGCTCCTCTGTTTCGTAATAAAGTATGGATCAAATATCTTTGACAGATGCTCCTGGGGTATCCTCTCCCCTTCATCCTCTACGGTTATTTTTACATACCTTCCCTCTCGAAGGGGCAGCGGCAACAAATTTACGTAATTTGGGTGCACAAGCGCATTGCTTCTATTACTTGCGTTCTCTGCGCTCACCTTCACCACTCCGCCTTGAGGCACAGCCTGTTCCGCATTTATAACCAGATTGGTTATAACCTGAGCTATCTGCCCCTCATCTACCTCCACGTCCCATAATCCCTCTTCTATACTAAATTCACACCTAACGCTTGAACCCCTCAGTGTAAATGAGACCGACTCTCTTATAATCCGCTCAATGGAGGTGAGCTTTTTAACAGGCGCTCCACCTTTAGAGAACGTGAGCAATTGTTGAGTGAGCCTCTTTGCCTGGTTACATGCCTTCTCCGCCTCACCGAGCCTTCTATATGTCTCATCTTCAGTATTTACACGCGCCTTTGAAAGGGAGACATTGCCGAGAATTGAGGTGAGGAGATTGTTAAAATCGTGGGCGATGCCCCCTGCAAGGATCCCTATGGATTCAAGCTTTTGAGCCTTTAATAGTTCTTCCGCCACGCGCTTACGCTCCGTCACATCGCGGAAGACCAAAACGATACCCGCGATGTTTCCACTATCATCTCTTATAGGCGCAATACTGTCATCAATAGATATTTCTCTTCCGTCTCTCGAAATAAGTATACGGTCGGCAAGATTAATGGCGACGCCCCGTTGGAGCGCATCCGCTTCAGGACTCTCGGTAGGGACTCGCGTTTTTCCATCTACAATGCTGAATATATCCTTTAAGTCTCTGCCAAGAGCCTCTTTCTGCTCCCAGCCGGTTAGAGACTCGGCAACGGGGTTCATAAACGTTATCAAGCCCTCTTTGTCCGTTGCGATTACGGCATCCCCTATGCTTTTGAGTGTCGTAGCAAACCACTCCCGGCTTTCCTTTAGCTGCTTCTCCATCCTGTGCTTGTACAGAGCCATCTCAATTGTGCTGTGCAGTTCCCTCTCCTCAAAGGGCTTGAGTATGTATCCAAAAGGCTCCGTTATCTTTGCCCTCTCAAGGGTATTATCATCGGCATAAGCTGTAAGAAAGACAATCGGAATGTTCAGGCGGGCACGGATTTCCTTGGCGGCTTCCACGCCGTCCATACTGCCTTTCAGCACAATGTCCATAAGCACCAAATCCGGGCGGGTCTCCTGAGCCTTCTCAACCGCTTCCTCGCCTGAAGAGACCACAGCAGGAACGACGTATCCCAGGCTCCTTAGCCATTTCTGTATGTACTTGGCTACTATGGTTTCATCTTCAACGACCAGAATATTTGCGTTTGCCATTGGAAAACCTTTTATTAGTGCATTTTTAATTATAACTCAATCTTCCTTAAACTCGTACTAATTTTCTAGACCCGAAATCCACTTAATCAAAATTCTGTTTTCCTTCCTAATTCTCTAAATGTAATCTTAAATTCCGTTTCGTTGGTTCTATCGAGTTCAATCTTACCCTCAATCTGTTCCACAAGCATTAGAACTAATTGAAGGCCTAATGACTTGGTGTATCGGAAATCCAAATCCCCCGGGAAACCAACGCCGTTGTCGCCCACAGTCAGTCTATAGTTACCATCGTCATCGAATTAATACCAACGTAGACTTCCCCCTTCCTATTCCCTGGAAAGGCATGTTTTAAGGAGTTTGAAACAAGCTCATTTACGATTAAGCCACATGGAATCACTGTATCAATATTAAGCCAAATATCATCGCTAGTTGTTTTCAGTGAGATTCTGTTCTCGGCTCCGTATGTGTGAAATAGATAGGGAATCAGGTTTTGTATGTAATTGCCGAAGTCAATATTTACAAGCTCCATGTTTTTATACAATTGCTCATGAATGAGAGACATTGACCTGATGCGGGACTGAGTTTCCTTGAACATCTCTATGACCTCAGCATCCTTTACATATCCGGACTGAAGGTTTAGAAGGCTGGAGATGACCTGCAAATTGTTTTTAACCCTGTGATGAATTTCCTTAAGAAGAATCTCTTTGCTTTTCATCTCATCTGCAAGCCTGCGAGCGGTGATGTCACTGTTAATCTCCATAATGGCTCCCGGCTTGCCATCCTTGTCTCGCTGCAATACACGACGGCTTGACACCACAACGCGCGTACCATCACGTTTCGTATGTACTAGCTCGCCTTCCCATCGCCCGTCGCGAAGTAACTCGGATTCGATCTCATTAATAGGCTTCGGAAATTGGGTTTGCAGCAACGCATGTATGCTCTCTTTTAGCACCTCTCCTTTCGTCCACCCGTACATCCTCTCCGCACCACGGTTCCAAAAGATGATTTTGTTATCCATGTCGCGGACAACGACGGCATCGTAGGTGAGATCAAGTAGGTCTGCTTCTCTCCCTAGCGATTCCTCAGCCTGTCTGCGCTCGCTAACGTCAACCAGCATAATCACCGCGCCAGCAATCCCGTTCTCCGCGGTCCTGTAGGGTCTTATTCGCATGGAATACCAGCGACCATTGCGATCCTGAACCTCTTGTTCTTTAACAGTGACAGTTTCAATTACATCTGAAATCAATTGCTCTAGAGTAGGGGTGTCAATATTGGGATTGATATCGCTGATGGAGCGTCCAATGTCGGCGGGGATCAAATTCAGTGTCTTTTCCGCCATAGGAGTGAAACGCCTAATACACAGATTGCTTTCCACCATGATTATAGGGATATCGACACTGCTCAACAGGTTATTTAGGTCATTATTGAACTGGCTGAGTTCAAAATTCCGATTTTGCAGTTCATCGTTAACTGTGGTGAGTTCTTCATTGGTTGACTGAAGCTCTTCTTTGGCGGTTTCGAGTTCCTCATTGGTGCTTTGCAACTCCTCATTACTCGATAATATCTCCTCATTAGCGGATTTAAGCTCCTCGTTTGTAGCCTCCTGCTCCTCTATAATCGAGCGCAGGTACTCTTCGGTTGCAGCAAGCTCGTGATTTAATCGAGACACACTATGGTCTTCAGGCCTCTTCACTCTAGTTTCTTTGCTGGTCTTCTTTTCCTCATCCGCGGATTGTGGCTTAGCATCTTCAAACAGAACTAAAAAGTAGCGTTCTTTAGATGTGGGGGGATTGATAGGGACTACCTCAATGTTCACATCTCTAAACTCGCCATTATGCTTGACACGTAACCCTTTCCTTTTGACAGGCACTCCCTGCTTCTCTGCCTTTTGGATCGCACGTATCTCTACGAACAGACCTTCTTGGGCCATTTTCAGCAGATTAAGGCTTGCCTTGCCGGGAGCAAGCTCAAGATAAAGGATGGTTTGTCCACGGAATTGAATGATATCCATATCATTATTGATTACGACCCCGGCAGGAATATATCTATTCAAGATGATACGGTCGGCCTCTTTCTGCACATCGAGTTCATCCCATACCTCCTCTTTCAGTCCGCCTATGCTCTCTCTCTTACCCCCCTTTTCTAACTCATGACCGATCTCGGTAAAGTCAAATGCCAGATGGAGTGCAGCCACTTTTTTGGAATAAATCTTGTTCTTTTTATCAACCAGCGCAAAGAGGTCCGAGGAGATACCAATGGTTTCCGATACTCCAAGCAAGAGAAAGCCCGTTGGCTTGAGCGCATAATGGAATATTGAAATTACCTTTTTCTGCAAAAACGGCCCAAGGTAAATGAGTACGTTACGACAACTGATGAGGTCGAGTTTGGAGAAAGGGGGATCCTTCGTTACATCCTGTCTAGCAAAGACACACATCTCGCGGATAGATTTGTTGATCTGGTAGCCCCGATCCGTCTTGGTAAAGAAGCGTCTTAGACGTTCCTGCGAGACATCAGCTACGATGTTTTCAATATAGACGCCTGCGCGGGCCTTCTCAACTGCCGTCTCGCTTATATCCGTAGCGAAAATCTGAATTGGGATATTGGTCATTGCAGTAGTTCCCAAAAACTCTATCAGACACATAGCAATAGAGTAGGCCTCCTCGCTCTTTAACGCCTGAAATGCCTGAGGGTCTCAGAAAAATCCGGTCACCTTGATGAGCACATCCTGGTATAGAGCCTGTACTTCGGCGGCGTTGTTTTTCATATATTTAATGTAACCCTCAAGTTTATCAATCCTGTTCAGCGCCATGCGCCTCAGAATGCGCCGCTTAATTGTAGCGGGCTTGTAGTTTGTAAAGTCAGCGCCTGTGGCAACCCGAAGTAAGGTGAAAATCTGCCTGAGACCATCTTCACTTTCGACTACTAATTCATCAACTTTTGCAGCCCTGGGACGGGCCGCATACAGGTGGGTTCCAATCCTTGCCAACTCTCTGGCAATCCCTTCGGGTGACAGGATGAAATCCACGTAACCTGTAGAAATTGCGCTCCGTGGCATGCCATCGTATTTTGCCGACTTTTCATCCTGGACAAATGTAATGCCCCCCTCGGCTTTGATTGCCTCAAGCCCTATGGCACCGTCTGAGCCGGTCCCCGATAGAATCACCCCAATTGCTTTGCTCTTCCGATCTTCCGCGAGAGAACGGAAGAAAATATCAATAGGGATGTGTGGCGCCGAGGTTTTCGGTCGGGCTATGAGACTCAAGGTTCCATGTGAAATGCCCATGTTTGTATTTGGTGGAATGACATAGATACAGTTGGGTTCCACAGGCATTCCATCTTCCACCTTTTTGACCGGCATATTGGTTGCCTTCGAAAGAATCTCAGGCAGTATGCTCTCATGAGTAGGATCCAGGTGCTGAACAAACACAAATACCATGCCCGTATCTGATGGTAGATGCTGAAGCAACTGGGTGAAGGCTTCTAGGCCGCCGGCAGAGGCTCCAACGCCAACAACAGGAAATGATGTATTGTTCTTAGATTTCTGCCCCTCAGTATCTCCAGCCATAGAAGAGACACCAGGCACTTTGACCCTGCTTTTGGATTTGGCTTTATCAGAAGAAATCACAGAATTTGTGCCTGTCTTTCTCTTTCCGATTTTTTTAGAAGGTAAATCAGTCCGTGTTTTAGGAGGCTTATTGGGTGATGATTTTTTTTGTCCATTTTTCTTCCCCAATAAAAATTAAACAATCAAGGCTTTACCCGTGATTTCTCCCACAGTTGAGCTTGTAAAATCTATATAAACTGATAGAAAACAAGAGTAAGGATCGTGCTTATATCTTAGGAGAGTAACTCACTCCCACCTCAAACTATATAATAGTACAAAATAAAAGATGGAGTCAAGTAAGTGTAACGGTTCAGTACATATGAGACAAAGTTGAGGGGTAATTGGTATGAATAATGCCCTTGTCTTTGAGAAATTGCAATGGCGTCTTGTAGCCCAGTGCCTGGTGACGAATGCGATGAATAAGAGCATTCGGTCGGAGTAAAATTAAATCCATTTTTTGCCCCGTCTTGGGGCCGTTTTTTTTATACTCTTCATGTTGTTTAATAATCATTTGAGAGAACATACAAAGTGTGCCTTCCTTTCTGGTCAATAGGACACTTCCCCTCTTCCTGTCCATAAGCTTGCTCACATGGCAGTGTAAGTCCAGGCTATTCTCGCCCAGGCTCTCGGTAAACATTGCGGTACTTAACATTCCTAATATCAATGAGATTATTAGCGAGACAGGCGGAGGCGGACCTGGAGATTGTTTTACGACGAAAGGACCGGTTAGTGGAACATTTGTGCCAGCAATAAACTAATTGACCTAAACACACTATTTACTCCACCGTTCACCGTGCAAGAAGAAAAAGGACAGGGGGCAAAACCTTAATCAAACACCTTGCAGGGTTCGAGTCCTGGGTTCATGGAAAAGATAAAGGCAACTCCCCTTCAGATTCCCCACACGGTCAAGCCCCGCTCCGATGTTCATGGAAGCGTTTAAGAGTAAGCACTTTAAGGGCTTCTTCATAGGCTTTGATCGCCTTCTTACAGTTCTCAGCTCTATCTTCTACCTCTGCAAGTGCTGAAGTAGTTTTTCCTACTCCACCTTTCTGGTTAATTAGAGCTATTATCTTCATTAAGTAAGGTCTCTTTTTCTTTTTACTTTAACCTTCCTGTAATTAACTTAGTTAATGTATCTCGGCATTTTCTTAATGCAGATGCACGAGTGTTAGGACTTTTAGCTTTCCCTATAACTCTTTTGAAGTCTGCAACTCTTTCCTCAATAAGCTTTAACTGTTTAGGGTCTTTTTCAAGAACTGCTATGGCTATGTCACCATCATTATAAGTGAGCAGACGATAACCAAATTCTTCGTTAGCCTCTGCTAGTTGCTTCACTTCTGCTCGCGGGCGTTCACCAAGGAACACTCCACCCTTGTAAAGCCTAAACATTTTGCCCATCCTCCACCTCCTTCTGTAATTCTTGTTTATTATGTTTATCAATGGAGACTATACTTAATACAAATTGTCCTCTTCTATTTTGATTGCAAATCATATTTCCCCCTTTAACTTTCCATCTTTCTCAACTTCCTGTAATTTTAGAGTTATAGGAAGTTAAGTACTGTTTCTTGCTTACCCTTTTTCACTTTTCGGTGAATTGATTAGACATTGTAATTACTCGTTGAGACGATTATATATTGTGTTAAAGAACAAAGTCAATGAAGTGTATGTTTGCCAAACACCAGTAACATCCTAGAGTATCCTCGGTTAATTGTAGTTCTTTTAGCTTTTCTTGCAACCTCTCAAAAGGAGTTTGACCAGCAAGAGAGGCATGTGGCCTTTGAAAATTGTAGAAGTTTTCCCATTCCTGAAGCTTTTCGTT
>JBLNAE010000216.1:0-3192 GCA_050259195.1 Ignavibacteriales bacterium | reverse complement strand
AATCTTTAAGAATTTCACAATATCTTCCTCTTCAGGGTGAAAGCCATTGGCTGGGATACGTATATATTTCAGATTTGTACCTTTCAACAGGGCACAATCATCGTGGAAGTGTCGGAAACTGACCACAGTCTTAACACCCATCTTCTCCAGATTGACAAATCCCTGGTGTGAGGGCTGAGCACCGCGCCATAGGACATCTGATATCTTTGCGAAATTCCCGATACCTAGGACACAGTTATCGCATGGTTTCGCTAAGACGTGCATAGGCATTGTGCTTGGCCGCTTTGCACATCCCACGTTCAGCATAATAAAAACACACATCAGAAGTTTAATTCTTTTCATCATAGTTAATTTTTATTTGGCTTTCTTTGTGTGTCTATTCTTCCATTTCTACATACTCAAAAAGCTCAGCTAGCCTATACATTGCAATCCCAATTTGCTCTAACAACTTTCCCTGATAATCTGCTTTTCTCTGAGTGTTCGAAACAGATTGCACTTAATCATGGTTTGTAATCTCTTTAAAGAGAAACCAGAATGCCAAAATAAATGTTAAATATAAGGAACCATCAAAGCAACTTATAGGCAAGCTCTCCATTATATATCTAAAAGTGAACTAAGAAATCACTATATACGTAATGGTAGCATTTAAATCTTAGGACCTCATCGTTGCTCTGCCCCCAAACCCGGAGAAGGGTAGGGTAACCGCAGTAAAAGGACTCCACACCACTTCGTCAATCATAAGCTTAAGATAGATGTAGTAAGGGGTGAGATTTACAAAATCATCATCAAAGTCGAGAACTGATAATATATATTGAAGCGATAGACTTAATTGGCCTTAGTTAAAAACTAGCAGCTAAAATAGATAATGAACTCTTTATATTCGATTTTCAGATCTTAGTTGATGATAGAAATCCTTCTTCACTAAAATTACTCCCCCTAAGCCAAACAAGAATACCAGCATCGATACTATCCAACCGATAACAGGGATTATAGTAATAATCCCATAAACAATTAAACCCACAACTAATGCCCAACCGCTCTTTGTCTGCCGGCCAATAAATTTAAAAATCTTTTGCCCAATTAAAAGAGAAACAAAAACTTTGGTTATGTAAGCTATTATCAAAAATGTAAATAAAAGTATTAGTGCAATTGGTATACCAACTAGGGTAACCAGTAGGATAATAAAGATAACCGGAAACAAGACTGTAGTTAAAAACCCGATTCCAAGACTTGCCCAGGGGTTCTCAGTAATGACATTAGCTGTTCTTTGAGTATAGACAGGCAAAAACTTTAACATTAAAAGACCTATTACAAGAGACGAAACAAGGTTTCCAATTAGTATTAGTAAGGGTAAAATGATGATTTTTTTGGTTGGCTTAAATTCGGCAGGCAGATTATGGGTAATTTTGCCCAAGACTTGAGCACCTGGCTCTATCTGTGCATTTGATTTACTCCAATAAACTAGATTACCAATAATGTTAGCATTTGGTGTCAAAGTGATCTGACCAACTCCTGCTGTAATGTCACCACCAATTTTGTTACCTAAAGTCACTCGTCCTGCACCGATTGTTGCACCCTTACCGACTGGAGCAAACACTAAAAGTGAACCAGCCCCTGCAACTAAGCTACCACCAATTTTAGCTGAATCTGTTATGTTTACCGAACCTCCCCCCGCAGTTAGGTTCCCATCGATTTCACCAGAAATAATAACCTGGCCTCCGCCGATTCTAGCATCGTGTGTTATTTTACCCCTTATGGTGACTACTCCTCCTGCCACGAGTAAGTCGCCGTTGACTATCCCTTCGACTATAACACTGCCGCCAGCCAAATAAACGTCTCCATTAACTGTGCCCGACAAAGTAACTGAATTCCCCGCAGCAAAATAGTCTTTGTTCAGTATTTCGTTTTTTGGCAGTACAATCTCTTTTCTTTTCTCACCCTCCCTATCGGCAAGAGCGCTATTAGAGATAAAAAAGGGCAAGATCAAGAGTGGGATAAAAATAAATCCTATTTTATGCATAACTCTTTCCCGTTGTGATTATCACACGAAGGTTAGTTTGCGTCAATAAAAATTTACTCTGCCGATAAAGCACCAAACTCTGTTTGGTGATTCTAGGAAATACAACTGAGAAACCGCCGACTCCTGTCGGCGGAGTTTCACTTCTTCAACTATCAATGTGTTTTTGCTTCCGCTCATAGTTAAGAGAATGTTCTATTTCACATTTTTTGGGTTGATTATTCCATATTACTGCATCTCCTTTGTAGTAGAATGTAGGGTTTTGCAGCCTCTGAAGGGCTTCATTCCAGTCTATCGTGCCATCACTGCTATTCCATTGCACAAAAGCGGCTCCTCTTCCAACCCACTGCTGGAATTTCCCTACAGCCGTAGCATGCGGCTCGGCTGCTACAAAACCATTTGCAGAGGCTCTACCTTTCCAAACGGACAGTGTCCAGAACTGTTTGCGGAGTAGGTTGGCCCGCAGAGCATACCTAATCAAACCGTCTGTTTCCTTTAATTGCCTTTCTACCCGGAGTGACATTCGTAAGAAGAGAATAACGTCAAACCAGCTCCTTACCGGTAAGAATGTAGCTATACAAAGAAACTCGCTGCTTGAGTCTGCCTTGCTGACTTCTACCTTTTTCTCTTGATTCATAAATGTTCCCCTAAAGAGGCAACAAGGTTGCTAAGGATAACATATTTGAATGGTAAAACTTATTCAATATCTCATAGATGATGCGGCGTGTGGTGGGTATAATGGGGTAGGGTAGTGATCGGTGGGATGTATAGGTTGAGATTTACTTGCAGTAGCGGTAATACTCCAACCATACACAAACCTTAACGCTTATCTACTCAATCCGCATATGTCGAAAATGTTAATTTATAATAAGGCGTATCCAAAAGTGTGAAAAAGATCAGTAAGCGGAGTACAAAAGAATAAAAAATCTTATATATCCGCTTGGGTTCAATGAACCTCATGATTTGGGTGCCTCTCTCAGCTTCTTCCATGTGCTATCTGGATCATACCTCTTCATGGACTCTACAATCTTCGCTGTATCCATTCCCAGGTCCTTCTCGTAGACCACGCCTTCCTGGTTTACGATGAAGGTCATGATTCCGGAAGACCTATACTTGGCAGGATACGCGACGAGCGCGAAACCAAGAACCATTTTTCCATTAACTACATAGTCATA
>JBLNAE010000215.1:0-10939 GCA_050259195.1 Ignavibacteriales bacterium | reverse complement strand
ATGAAGAAGACCTGATTACACATTATGCGAGGGTTGTGGGTAATCATGCATTCAGCCTTGCCGTCGGTGCTCTGGCGAGTATAACTCTTATGATGGCTGTAAATACGGCATTCGTTGCATCAAGCGAGCTGCTTGAGCGAGTGTCTCATCGCTATGGATTTAAATGGCTCATAAAGACTAATTCACAGGGGTCGCTCTACAGAATTCATCTATTTAGCGCGCTCTTCTACTCAATAGTCCTTGTTGTTACAGGCGGCGCTCAGGCAATTCTTGCCGAGATGTACGCAATAGGGCTTCTTGCCAGCTTCTGTATAAACATGGGAAGCCTTCTTATATACCGCTTCTTTAAAGGGACTCAGGAAATAAGGGATTATTCCACATCTCGCATTGGAACGCTCTTTATCTTTTTAGTGTTTCTCGCGTGCTTTGTTTATCTCGCCTTCCATAAACCCTATGGAACCGGTCTCTGGGCGATTTCAGTGGCTTTCCTCCTCATAGCAGGGACGCAGATTGCGAGGAAAAGGGCTCCTGAGATTAAAGAAATAGAGAGGACCGATTTCCCTATGGAGCTTATCACAAGGATTGCGGAGTGCAATGAAAACACAATCCATATCTACTTTAAAAGGCCGGGTGAGAAGAAAGACGAGTTGAGAAAGGACGCCTTTTTCATAACCTTCTTCTCTCCGAGACAGGGGATACCGCCCAAGGTGGATGAAAACTATTTCAGGTTTCCTGTATTTAAAGCGCAGGGCGTTTATCACTCTATTCTTGCGATTCTCTATACACTGAGAGCCGACCTTCCAGAAAAGGGGTTTGTGATTCACTTTGGATGGCCCCTGTCATCCTGGATCGACAGATTGGGCGTGGGCGTTTTTACTTTTAATCTTATGAAACTCCCAAAGCTTTTCCCGGAGTTTGAATTTGCAATTGAATACGACTCCCGATGAGCCGGTTTGTGCCTGACGTGATAAACCACAACTAAAATATCTACAAACGTTGTACGGAATGGCGATGACTGCGCAGGAATTCAATTATGCCGGGCAAAATAGAAATGAAAATAATTACATATATGACAAGCGTGAAGTTCTGTTTGACAATTGGAATGTTGCCAAAGCGGTAACCTGCGCAGACAAGAAGGACAACCCAGGCGATTCCTCCTATGACGTTATAGCTGAGAAAACGCAAGTAGCTCATCTGCCCAATACCCGCTACAAAAGGTACAAACGTGCGGACAATGGGGATGAATCTTGCCAAAATAATCGCCTTCCCGCCGTGCTTTTCATAGAACTCGTGAGCGCGCTCTAAATATCTTTTATTCAGAAAGCGGACGTTTTCCTTATAGAAAACCTTCGGTCCCACAAAGTGTCCTATGGAGTAGTTCACGGTGTCTCCTACCACGGCTGCAGTGGCAAGAAGTATGAGTAGCCATTTCACCTCAAGCGAGCCAACAGCCGCGAAAGTGCCTGCGGCAAAGAGCAGGGAATCTCCGGGAAGAAATGGTGTCACTACAAGACCCGTTTCGCAAAAGATGATGATAAAAAGAATTAGATTGGTCCAGATGCCGTAGTTCTGTATGACGGTGTTGAGATACTTATCTAGGTGTAAAAGAACCTTTATGAATTCTGTAATTAGTTCCATAATTTCTCCTTAGCTTTTTAAAATTAAAGGGCTAAGATATGAATTTTTATATTGCATCATATCCAGTTTGCTTTTTGTCTTCCCGCTTATCATTTATAAATGGGCCTTCTATATAGCGCGATTATTATCTCACAAGAATAACTACTTGCAATAGTGAAATTACCTTTTTTCGCCTGGAAATTAGGTGGCTGGTCTACACGGCAGTTTGGGCTGGAATTTTTTTTCTTGAAAAAGAGCCATATTTAATTGTATAATATGCTCATGAATATTTTGGGCTTGGCATTTGTCTCGATCCTTATTATGGTAGTGACTCTAACAAGAAACGATGTATTTGGAGGGAAGATATATATTCCTGGGAAATTAATCAAGGCGCTCGCTGTAAGGAAAATCCAGATATTAAAAAATGAGCTTTTTATTTCCGCATTAATTTTAATTCTGGTTTTTTTAACCCTAAGAACGAATCTATTTGATAATTTTGAAATTTATAAATCTCTTGGGTTTTCTTCTAATGAAGAGACAATAGTTACAGAAAAGAAGATAAACTCGAATGACGAAGGCGTGCATTTTCTGCTTGGGACCATAGTCGGATATGCGTTTGATACCTGGGCTGCCGCGCTCGCCATAGGATGTATTAAAGAGATCGGTGATTTTGCCAATCATTACCATAGCCGCAATGTAAGTCGTCCCCAGATAATCCAGGACGGAATCATGGATCCGCTATTTTGGACGCTCGGAGGGTTCGTAGGGTATTTTTCTCTTGAAAGGTTTCGCCTTCTGCTAAGAAGGAAAAAGAGGAGTACGAACAAACTCTCCGAGATAGAAGGGGCGCTGATAAATGGCGTGGGTGAGTTTCATAAAAATCCTGGGAATCCCCCGATATCCGTTGTTATTCCGGCTTTTAATGAAGAGAAATTTATAGAAAGAACGCTCATTAGCCTGATGAATCAAGATTTTAAAGATTTTGAGCTAATCGTCGTTGACAACAACTCCCACGATCGGACGGGGCAAATAGCCGAGCGTTTTGGGGCAAAGGTGGTATTTGAACCCAAGGAGGGCGTAGGCTATAGCCGACAGGCCGGATTTATGGCTGCGGAGGCTCCTATTATTGCTACTACGGATGCCGATACGATAGTGCCCCCTAACTGGCTTTCGGAGATTTTAAAAGAATTCGAGAGCAATCCGGAGCTTGTGGCTTTTGGGGGATTTCATTCCCTTTACAACGGCCCATTCTTAGCCCGATTTGCGGTACGTTATCTGATCTTTATTCCCTGGATATTTGACCGCATTTTCTCAGGCGGGTGGACGCTTTCGGGGGCTAATCTCGCGGTGAGAAAAAAGGCTTTCCTTCAGATAGGAGGGTTTAACACAAAGCTCAAACTCAGCGAAGATGCCGACCTGTCTCAGCGTCTCAGAGATATTGGCGGAGTATGCCTTGACATGGGATTTCGTGTTGAGACCTCCGGGCGACGTTATGGAAAGGGGCTTTTTATGGCTATGATTCAGTATTTTCCAAACGGTTTGGCCAGGATATTTCTTAAGAAGCCTGAGAAGTTCGCCAAGCTCCATCCAATTAGAGAAGAGAAGTTCATCTCTGATAGATACTGGCTCCTGTGGTTCGCTCTTTGTCTCTCGCTTTTTGTCATAATGTTTCCTTTTAAGAATCCGAGGGTAGAGGCAAAGGTAAAGCCGATTAGAGAAAGAGCAGAGGTGTTTGAAAAAACCATATCCATAAAGGGAAAAGACTTGATCGAGAAGCTGAAAATCAAGAAACTTCCGAGGTCATCTAGCGGTGAAGAATACAAATCCTTTGATTATGAAGGCTAAAAAGGTTGCTCTCAGCTTTGACGACGGTCCGAATTCAGAAATAACTCCAAGGGTTTTAGAAATCTTAAGGTGCTATGGCGTAAAAGCGGCCTTCTTTGTCTGCGGTGCTAACGCCCGGAGACATCCAAATCTCGTAAGGCAAATAAACGAAGAAGGCCACATCGTAGGAAATCATACCTTTTCTCATTCCCTTTTTCTGACCCTTAGCGGGCTTGCCTTCGGGGAGACTCTAAAGACACAAGAGATCCTTACTGACATTCTGGGAAAGGACAGTAGATTTTTTAGACCTCCGCATGGTTTGGCAAGTCCGTTCTTTCTGAAAAGGCTAAAAAGGCTCGGATTCAAAATCGTTCCCTTTGATGTAGTGGCGTATGATTGGAAAAAGAGCACAACGGCCGAAAAGATTATACAGAGGGTGAAAAAATCCGTAAAAGATGGCTCTATTATCGTACTCCACGATGGCGATGAGGTAAAAGAAAAGGCGGAGCGAATGGAGGTAGTCAAGGCTCTCCCCGGTGTAATTGAGTCTCTTTCTGACTTAGGGTTTGAATTTGTCAGGCCAGATAAGATTGTAAATTAAGGTTCTACACGATCTCTGATTTGTTTATCTTTTCTGCTGTTCTTTTAGCGTCTATCATGGCATAAACCCATAATACCAATCCTGCTGTCATGTATGCGACTATGATGAAAAGTGTCGAGTTATCCCGAATTGAACCCCCCGACGCGGTTAGCTTTTCAATAGGATTAACCAATAAGAGGTTAATAGTCACATTTAACGCTATAAGGCTTACCCCCTTGAATATTTGGTTGTTGTAGATTTGTCCAATTCCAGGGAATATTGCCGAGAGCACGAGCGCAAGTGCAGGTTTTTTTCTTCCTCTTGGCTTATCTTCCATCTTTATCTGCTATAGGTTCCGACAAGCTGTGTTTCGGAAATCACGTGACCCTTAGCGGCATTCAAAACCTCTTCTTTTGTAGCTCTTCCTTTTAGATTCAAACCTGCAACGTCGAGGGCATAGAGCGTAAATATGTACCTGTGTATCCCTCCAGGCGGGCACGGCCCCCCGTACCCAACGCGCCCAAAGTCATTTACCCCTTGCTTTGAGCCTTCCTTGGATTCCCCTTTTTCCCCTCCTCCTTCGGGAATGCCCGTCACGGTTGCGGGCAGATCGTAGAGAACCCAGTGTGTAAACGTTCCCCCCGGAGCATCCGGGTCTTCTAATATAATCGAATAACTCTTCGTTCCATTCGGGGTTCCGCTCCAGGAAAGCGGAGGTGAGGCGTCCTCGCCATCGCACGTGTATTTTCTAGGTATTTTTTCTCCATTCTTAAATGCCGTGCTGGTAAGTGAGAAAAGGGCGGGTTCTTCGCCTTCGCTCTTGAGACCGTTCAAGAAGGCAAAGCAGAAAAGGACTGCAAGCGTTAATAAAAAAAAATTTTTGGTCATGGTTTTATTCTATAATATTTTTCTGTCAAATTAAATATTCTTCCTAATGTTGATATATTTCGACAGGTACAATGCGGGTTTTAAATCTGCCTTAAATAAGGGACAATATACGCCGTAGCGGAATTTAAAGGAGGCCAGTATGACAAAAGAAGAACTTTTAAGAGAGCTTGAAAATGTTATTGATGAATTTCTAAAGACCCATACGGAAGAGCTGAAGCAATTTGTTAATTGGGGCAAAATGCCAAATGGAATGGTTTTCGGACAGGCTGATATTAGCTCAAACGATTGTGTTCTGATTCTTCTTAGGACGTTTAGGAATGCGGGGGCAAGGATAATAGATAGCGGCGTCTGGCAGCCTTTTCCAAACCTCGCATTCCCTGTTAATCACCCCCCGGATAAACTTCACGCCGAGGAAACCGTTGATTGGAACGCTGAATTGGGCGGGAATTAGTTAGTGGAGCGCGGCATGCCGGCTCTTGGAACTATTTCTTCTTTATTCTTTCTATGTAGGTTCCGGTTCTTGTATCAACCTTTATTTTGTCTCCGGTGTCAATAAAAAGGGGCACGGAGATTGTTGCTCCCGTCTCAAGTTTTGCAGGTTTGCTCCCGCCGGTGACGGTATCGCCTCTTACGCCGGGTTCGGTTCCGGTCACCTCAAGCTCCACAGTGATGGGAAGCTCGATGCCTATTGTTTTGCCTTTGTAAAAAAGAATAGTTACCTCTTCCTGCTCCTTGAGAAACCTTACTGCTTCCCCGACCTGGTTCTCATTAAAACCATATTGCTCATAAGTTTCAGAATCCATAAAGTGGTATCCAATTTCGTCCTTGTAAAGAAACTGCATCTTCTTTCTTTCAACGTCGGGCAGGCTAAATGTCTCGCCTGAGCGAAAATTTCTCTCTTGAACAGAACTCGTGATGATGTTTCTGAGCTTGGTTTTTACAACAGGGCTTCGCTGAGCAATCTTTGAGTGATGGTATTCGAGAACCTCCCAGATTTCCCCTTCAAATTCTATTTTTAGTCCCCTGTAAAAGCGACTAGTGTCGGTAACTGCCATTTATCCGTGCCTCCTTAATACAGTTCATAAACGCGATTGTCATTCATATCGCTTTCATTCCTCTTCATTTTCGCCATTTATTTCTTTTTGATTCTCTTCCGAGACGGGTTCTTGGGGGATTCTATATTCCTCTCCTGCCCAAGCGCCGAGGTCTATCAGTTTGCATCTTTCCGAACAAAAGGGTTTCCACTCGTTTCCTTCCCAGTTAGCTAACTTCCCGCACCTTGGGCATTTAACCTGCATTTATTTGAAATTATGGCTGAGGCGATGAGATAAATCAAGTAATCCATACTCAATTATTAATTGCCCCATACCGCTCAGCCAAAGAGTTCACGGAGGGCATTCAGATAAACTTGTAGATAAGTTATCTATGAACTCCGTGTTCTCTACGACTGATAATTAAGAATAGTTATAGTTCGCTTTGAGCAGTTTTTCTAAATGCTTGACGCTAAGACCTTTTAAACATCCTCTCAAGCTCTTCAAACGTGAGTTCTCTTGCTATGGGTCTTCCATGCGGGCAGGCGTGTGGAAACTCGGTGCAGTCGAGTTCTTGCAAAAGGGCTTTCATCTTCTCCCGGTTTAGCTCCTGGCTTGCGCGAACCGAACTGTGGCATGCCATAGTTGCAATTATGCGATCCATGCACTCGGTTAGGCTCTCTTCTTTTTCCAGCATGGCAATCTCTCCGACCATTTCTTTCAAGAGCTTCTCTACATTGCTATTTTTAAGAAGCGCGGGGATTGACCTTATAAGAAAAGAGCCTTTTCCAAACTCTTCAATTTTTATTCCCAGCGACTCTACTTCTTCCTTGTGCTCTTCTAGAATTTGAGCCTCATCGGAAGACAGCTCAATCGAAAGTGGAAAGAGAAGCTCCTGGGTTTCAAATTCCCTTTTTAGGTAGGCATTTTTTAATTTTTCGTAATTGATTCTCTCATGTGCCGCGTGCTGGTCTATAAGAATCATCCCTCTTCTCGACGCACAGATTATGTAGAGTTCTCCTAGCTGTCCGATTACATTCAGCGTAGAGAAAAACCCCTCCGGCCTAAAGAGTCCGGGGTGTGGTGTCTCCCCTGAACTTTGAATTATGGGTAGAGGGGATGGTTTTGTTTCATTTACTTGTAGCGCTTCTGCATCTGGAGTTTTTAGGACTATATCTTCTCCTTGGGAAATCTCTCCGTATGAGGGTGCGGGCGGTATCTGAGCGTTTTGACGAGTTCCAAAAAACCTCTCTTTGCCCGTGTAGGGAGTTTTCTCAAAAACCATGCCTTTTTCAAAAAATCCCTGAACAGCGTTCTCAACCCTTGCGTGGTAGTCCTTTATCCAGGGGGCGTTGTTTAACATGTCCGACATTGCGACTTTTATTAAACTCCCCACAAATCCGGCTCTTCTAAACCTGACCTCGTTCTTTGTGGGATGGACATTCACGTCAACCTCTTCGTACGGAATCTCTATGAGTAGAATTCCTTGCGGGAACTTTTCTCTCTCTATCAATCTTCCATAGGAGTCAATGAGCATTCGTATGAGAAATTTGTCCTTTACGGCACGCCTGTTTACATAAGTGAATAACTTTTGCGTTGTAGTCCTCGTATCTTCGGGACTGCTCACAAAGCCGTGTACTTTAATCCCCTCGGATTCTGACTTTATCTCAAAAAGGGTCGTATTCGGAAAGATTTCGGGGAGCCTTTCTTCTAATGTTTTTCTTTGCGTGAGGCGAAGCATCGTTTTCCCTTCGTGCGTGACTTCAAATCCCACGTCCGGCCGGGGAAGGGCCTCTCTTTGAATAATGTCGAGAATGTTTGAGAGTTCCGTTTCTGTAGTTTTCATGAATTTAAGTCTCGGCGGCGTATTATGAAAAAGGTCTCTTACCTCAACTGTCGTTCCAGGAGGGCAACCGATTTCCTCGACGCTTTTTATGGCTCCGCCCTCAATGGAAATCCTTGTGCCCGCAAGCGCGTCTTTTGTTTTCGTTGTGAGCTTGAACCTAGAGACCCCTGCAATGCTTGGAAGTGCCTCTCCGCGGAATCCGAGCGTCTCTATGGAAAAAAGGTCTTCTGCGGTTCTAATCTTGCTTGTGGCATGACGCTCGAGAGAGAGGAGTGCGTCGTCCCTTGTCATCCCTTCGCCGTCATCCAAAACGCTTATAAACTTTTTTCCGCCGACTCTCAGCTCTATCTGTATATGCGTGCTTCGGGCGTCGAGCGAATTTTCAAGGAGTTCCTTTACAACAGAAGCCGGTCTTTCTACAATCTCTCCCGCTGCGATTTTAGAGACAATATTTTCGGGTAGGATCCTGATTTTTCCCATTACAAAGGGAGTTTACATAAAAGGGGATATGGAGTCAAAAATAGAGCCATAGCTGTCATATAAATTTTAGGCTATTAATGTGACTCAGGTTTTGTTTTCCAGAAAAACTTAAATGAAAATTTGTAGAAACCTGATTTAGGAGTAGAATAAAATTTCAAACACTTCGGGGAGGAAGAATAATGTCTAGAATATTTAATCCGGCTTACATTGACAGTCTTATTGTCTGGCTAAGGACTTCTGGTATTCGTATCGTTGTGATAATCATAGGAGCTTATGTGCTCTTAAGGCTACTTTCCATTCTAATTGACAGGGCGGAAAAAATCATTGTGAAGGATAAGGGGGATTTCTTTGCTAATCTGGAAACTCAAAAAAGGATGAAGACGCTTAGCAATATACTGAGTAAGGTAGCTTTCGTAACCGTTTCTGTAGTAGCCATTATGATGGCTCTTAGAGAGATCGGGATGGATATTACCCCGCTAATAACCGGCGCAGGTATAATAGGGCTTGCCATTGGGTTTGGCGCGCAGAATCTTGTGAAGGACGTTATAAGCGGTTTCTTCATAATTATGGAGAATCAGATTCGAGTAGGGGATGTTGCCGTAGTCAATGGAATGGGAGGGCTTGTGGAGGAGATTAACCTCAGAACGATTGTCCTGCGGGACCTTGAGGGAACCGTGCATATTTTTCCAAACGGCACGATAAATACGTTATCGAATAAAACTAGGGGCTGGTCGCAATATGTGATTGATGTTGGTGTAGCTTATAAAGAGAATGTGGATGAGGTTATGCGTGTGCTAAAAGAAATAGGAGACGAGCTATTTAAGGATGAAAAATTCCGTCCTATGATACTGGAGCCTCTTGAGGTGCTTGGGGTTGATAATTTTGGCGAATCCAGTGTGACGATTAAGTGTATAATTAAAACACAGCCGCTCAAGCAGTGGGATGTAGGACGAGAATTGAGAAGGAGAATTAAAAATACGTTTGATCAGAAGGGGATTGAAATTCCATTCCCCCATGTAAGCGTTTACTTCGGCGAGCAGAGCAAACCATTTGCCCTTAATATAAATCGGGAAAACGGTAAATCCATTCTGAGTGATGAGGGATAAATTAATCCATAAATAGTTTGCAAAAGGCGTATATATAAAAATGGGAAACATTCTCAAGGTTGAAAATCTAACAGTTCGTTTTCATGCGCTCAAGGCCGTGTCCGGGTTTGGCATGGAGGTTGAGCCTGGAACAATCAGAGGGATAATAGGCCCGAACGGCGCGGGGAAAACTACAGTCTTTAATGCAATCTCTGGATTTGTAAAGCCCGTAGCAGGAACTATATCCTTCTTCCAAAAGGAAGTTATAAAGCTTGATCCCCATAAGATTACATCTCTTGGAATTGCAAGAACGTTTCAAAATATAAAGCTCTTTGGAGACCTGAGCGTCCTCGAAAACGTAATGATTGGATTTCATCTGAGGTTTAATCCTTTCTTGTTTTGGCAGGCCGTACTCCACCTTCCTGGATACAAAAATAGGGAGAAAGAGATATATAACACTGCCTTTGCGCTCCTAGAGAAAACCGGGCTTTTACGTCTTAAAGATGAGAAGGCCCTGTCTCTCCCCTACGGACTCCAGAGAAGATTAGAGATTGCCCGCGCGATTGCAACCCGTCCTAAGCTTCTTCTCCTTGATGAGCCTGCCGCGGGTATGAATCCGAGTGAGAAAGATGAGCTTATGGAGTTCATTAAAAACATCAGAGATGAATTCGGCTTAACCGTGCTTCTCATTGAACATGACATGCATGTGGTTATGGGAATATGCGATAAAATCACTGTGCTTGATTACGGAGAGAGGATCGCGGAGGGATGCCCAGAGGATATACGAAGTAATCCAAGGGTAATTGAGGCGTATCTTGGGGAAACAACGCAGGAATTAGGAGTTGGCGATTAAGCATTAGGAATTAGTTTCAATTCTCAATTCCAGTTGTATGGAGGAACTGAAATTGCTCAGGGTTGAAGGTTTAAACGTTTTCTACGACGGCATTCATGCCTTAAAGGGAATATCATTTAGTGTTCGAGAGGGGAAGATTGTAACCCTTATAGGCGCAAACGGCGCGGGAAAGACGACGACTCTCCGCGCAATCTCCGGGCTTATTCATTCTAAAAGCGGACACATCTTCTTTGAAGAGAAAAATATATTGGGAGAACCTGCGTATGAAATAGCAAAGATGGGAATAATCATGGTGCCTGAAGGGAGGAAAATATTTCCAAATCTCACGGTCAAAGAAAACCTGATCATGGGCGGTTTTGCCATGAATTCATCGGCTGAGTTTGATGAAGGCTCGAAGTACGTGTTTTCTCTTTTCCCTCGCCTCAAAGAGAGAGTAACTCAGCTCGGCGGCACGCTCTCCGGCGGCGAACAGCAGATGCTTGCCCTCGGGCGCGCTCTAATGGGAAAACCAAAACTCCTTATGTTAGATGAGCCATCTCTTGGACTCTCTCCAAAAATTACGGGGATGCTATTTGAGAAAATCCGCGAGATTCATAACAACGGCACAACCATTCTCCTGATTGAGCAGAACGCAAGAGCCGCTCTTCAGATGGCCGATTACGCCTACGTTTTAGATACGGGAGAGGTAGTTCTTGAGGGCGAAGGTAAGCAATTGCTCTTCGATGAGAGGGTAAA
>JBLNAE010000214.1:0-10594 GCA_050259195.1 Ignavibacteriales bacterium | reverse complement strand
TTGATTAAAATTAATTTTTAATCTGTTGAAACTTTCTGGTTTACAATTAGTTGTACTTAACAATAATAAAACATTATTTAAATCTGTAAGATTCACAGGTAAAGGTGATTGTGTGTTTGTTGTATTAAATAACACACACGAACCTCCAGTTCCTGTATTTTCCACTTGGACTTGTGTTATTTTTAACTTTACAGCATCAAAACTGTCTGCAGGGTCATCGGTAATAAAAAGAGCTGTCTTACCTGTTTCTGTTCCACCTCCGCCTCCGCCACCTCCACCACAAGAATAAATCACAGCTACCGCTGATATCAACGCTGATAAAAAGTATATTTTCTTTCTCATTTCTTCGACTCCTCCCAGGGCTGCATGCAGCACATAATAAATATACTCCCAGGTCTGGTGTTAAAACAGATGGGGCTAAGACATTTTCAGGAGTGTAAAAAGGAGTGGATTTACAGAAGGACTACTCTTAAAATTCTTTGTATACATTCTTGTTGGTTGGCCCCGAAAAACCTTACCTTTCAAATTCCCCCATTTAGCCGACATAGGGTTTTTTGGAGCCTCTGTGTTTAATCTACCGACCTTAAGTGGTCAGAAATAGAAAGACCTGAAGCGAAGGGAGAAGCTCTTCAGGGCTGAAACGGAGGTCACCATTAGCCTACATGTAAGTCTACTACTACAACTGATTGAAAAACAAGCAGGTGAACTGGCATTCTGTCATGCTGGTTAGTGATTTTAAATCTTACCTACTCACCTATTTTTGCGAGGAAAGGAGATTGTCTATCGCTTGTTTAAAACTACCATAGGGCTTTGCTCCCACCATCTTCCCGACAGCTTTTACCTCTGAATCGTCCGAATTTGTAACACCTAAGTAAAATGTAGGAGTGCCACTCACTCCAGCATTTTGACCATCTGCCATGTCTTTGCGGACTTCAGCAGCGTATTTTCCGCTATCAAGACATTTCTGGAACTTTGACATGTCTAATCCAATGGCTTGGGCATAAGGTGTTAAATCTTTCAAGGCTGTTTGATTGTTAAATAGCCTGTCATGCATCTCCCAGTATTTTCCTTGGTCTCCTGCGCAGTGAGCTGCCTCGGCTGCTTTGAATGCGTTTTCATGGAAGGATAATGGGAAGTCATAGAATACGTATTTTACCTTACCTGTCTTAATATAATCAGCCTCAATCTGTGGAAGAGTATCTCGGGCATGCCTTCCACAGAATGGACACTGGTAATCTGAGAATTCGATTAAAGTGACCTTAGCGTTTTTATCCCCTTTAAAGGGAGCATTATTGATACTTAAAACGACGTTCGTCGGTTCTTCTGGTTGAGGGGCAGCCTGTCTTGCTTTAAGTTGACTTTTTATCTCCTGAAGGTCCTTCTGAATCGCTGTCTGACCTTCCTTTAGCGCTTTTATGTCCTCTTTAAGAGCCTTTATCTCATCATCATATTGTGTAAATCCACGTTGAGCGTAAAAGAGAGTCAGAAGAGTCAACCCAAAAGCTATAGTTAACACTCTCTTTATCATAATTTAACCTCCTCTCCCTATGCTTTACCACTTTTCCGCTGTCGAACTCATAGAGAATAACTTCTATTTATATAGAAATCTACTCTTTTTATGGTTTAGGCTTAGAGGTCGTTTCTATAATAACTATCGGATACAGAACCGTTTTTATGATAACTGTGGTGCGTGGGGAGACCGTTTAAGAGCGCACCTACATCCACGTAAAATTATCTCTATATAATCAAACTTTGTGTCCTCTCTGAATTGTGGTTACGCCCCTAAAAGTTATCCCGATAGCCGTTACCGCTTTTCACCTAGACGTCAGTAGTTGAGATGTAGACGAATCTCTCAGTAGAAGACTCAGGGGAGGAGAATAGGTGTCAATAAAAATACCTCCTTTATCACCCTTCTCCTTCTATGCCATTATTAAGGGGTATTCGGAAGGCGTGCGTAATTGAGAGAAATATGTCTAGGATTGAGTCTGTACCAATTTTCGATTCAAAACTGAAATCCTAAAATGATTGGAGAGGGTTTAATGAAGGTACTAATGTCTACAGGTAGATGATTTTTTGGTTTCATAGAGAAAGTTGATGGTATTAAAAGGGTAATAACCCACCCGTAATGAGCTGGATGAAACCCCTATCAGGACTTTCCCCCTCAGATTACTATCACAAGATTAACACTGACCTAGATATTCTAAATATGTTAGCTTTATCAGCTATGAAGAAAAGTAAAAGGGTAAAACCTATGGAAAGGCTATATACGTAAAAGCACCCGCGGAGTTCGTTGAGATGCTCCATCAATCCCAATGGTATCTGAAGATGAGACCCGCTCAGATTGTGAGGGAAGCAATAATTGAGTATTTGGAGAAGCATTAACCGAAAGATGTAAAAGACAAAATCCTAAAGAAAGGAGGTAAGTAATTATGTCGGTGTATGAAAGAAGTGGTTATTGGTACGTAGAGGCCCCATTGCCCAACGGTAGGAAGCTAAAGAGAAGCGTTGGCAAGAAGGGCGTGGTAACAAAGGCTATGGCCAGGCAGGTAGAACAAGACCTTAAACGGAAGGTTAAGCTGGGCCAGTTGGGTATGGTTCAGGACGTGCCTGCGTTCAATGACTTTATAGCTGCGTTCGTGGCGTACGTAAGAGACATAAAGCAGAACAGGGCCTGGGGTCTTACCGAATACTGTTTAAAGACCTTCGGTAATGTCTTCGGTGATAAGAAGCTATCTGATATAAGTTCAGCCGACGTAGAGGACTATAAGAGAATTAGAACGCAGCACGGTAGAAAGCCAGCGACCATAAACCGGGAATTAGCGTTTGTCAGACACTTATTCAACTACGCAAAAAGGTGCAAGAAGTTCTACGGCGATAATCCCGTATCAGTTTGTGGGCTTCTGTCAGTGAACAATCAGAAGACCCGGATTATAACACCCGAAGAAGAAGCCCTGCTTCTTGCCAACGCGGAAGAACCGTTAAGGACCATGATTGAAATAGCGCTGCTTACGGGGCTCAGGTTTGACTCAATCAGGACTCTTAAGTGGGAGTGTGTTGACCTTAACAGTAACACTTTAATTATAGAGGCCGTACATTCAAAAAACAAAAGGACCCAGGTCATGCCAATAAGCAGCGGCCTCAAAAAGATACTTTTGGAAGCAAAGTTGAAATGCAGGGGCAGCGATTATGTATTACCCGGGGCGGCGGCATTGCCTAAGAGCACGATAAGCAGCCGCTTTGACAGGTTGCGCCGCCAACTAGGGATTCAAGGCGTCAGGTTCCACGACCTGAGGCATACGGCGGCAACCCGCATGATTGAAGCGGGTGTTAGCATAGTGGCTGTAAGTAGGATTCTAGGGCACAGCTCAATACAAATGACTATGAGATACGCACACCCTGACAACTCTCTGAGAGAAGCGGTAGAGACTTTGGCGAATTTTTCAAACATTACCACCAATTCGGCTACCGGCGAGGATTTGAGACAGGGTAACTCACTGAATTCATTCACTTAAGTGACAAATACGAATGAATTTGCGGTTCAACCTTCTTAATAGCACTGCTCTAAGGAGGGGAAAAAAGAGGCAAGTCCCCTCCATCTCCGCACTTGATAAGACTCGGCTTTGCTGGTAGCATAAGACGGCTTAAAATGAAAATCTCTATTCTCGGTTGCGGCGGCGGCAGGGGAAAAAACTCAAGACCTACAGGCTTTCTGGTTGATGAGGACCTTCTGCTTGATGCCGGTACCGCTACCGAGGTTCTCGGCCTCAGAAAAAGTGCTGAGATAAATCACATCCTCATTACGCACGCTCATCTCGACCATGTAGGAGACCTCCCTTTTATAGCAGGCGCGGCTTTCGATTTGCGAAAGGAGCCTATTGTCCTCTGTGGCACAGAAGATGCCATAAGGGATATTTCATCTCATATATTCAACTGGCGTATATGGCCGGATGTTCTCCAGATTCCAAATGTACAGGAAGCAAAATTCTCATACAAGGTTCTCAAACCCCTGAAGAATACAAAAATAGGTCCGTACAACGTACTGCCAATTCCCGTAAACCATGCAGTGCCCACCGTAGGTTACCTGGTAGACGATGGCGAGACCGCCTTTGCATTTACGGGGGACACTTACATTACAGATGTCTTCTGGAAGAAGGTCCGAGATAAAAAGAGACTGCGCGCCATAATTATAGAGGCATCTTTCCCGAGTTACATGGAAGAGATGGCCAGAATATCAGGACATCTTACCCCCCACCTGGTAGCTGAGGAGCTAAAAAAGCTAAACTGCAGGGATGTGGAAATATATATATCTCATATAAAGCCGCTCTACAGAGAAGAGGTTATGCTGGAGCTGGAGAATTTATCAAATAAATTACCCATTAAGGCACTCAAAGATGGGATGGACATAAGCTTGTAATAAATTGAGTATTTCTTTCATCTCCTTCCCCACGAGAAGGAGTAGAAGTAGTCTTATAGAGGGGGTTATCAGACAAGAATGTCCGACCCATGATTTATAATGGTAGAACAGACATTCGTGTCTGTTCCTATTATGAGATAGCTTCTAGATAAGAATCCTGAATAACGAAGATGAAGAAAAAGGGTAATAAAAATCTCCTTCTTATATCTATCGGAATAGGTCTTTTCTCGGCACTACTGACCCTGTGCCTTTACAGGTGGTCGCCTACTTTTCTGAAAGAGGTTGACCTCAGATATAGCAACTTTCGTTTTAAGTTGCGGGGAAAAGTAAAGCCAGGTCCCAATGTGGCTATTGTAGCCATTGATGAAAAGAGTATTAACAAATTGGGAAGGTGGCCCTGGTCTCGCCGCCGCCTTGCCGAGCTTGTAGAGAAGCTGGCCGATTATAGACCTAAAGCAGTAGCATTTGATATGACATTTTCAGAGCCGGAGTCGGATGATGCCGATAGAGTCTTTAGCACGGCTCTGGAAAAGGATAGAGATGTTGTATTAGGTTATTTCTTTCGGGAAAGTGCTACACAAGAGCCTTCTTCCGAATCACTCAATCAGCTTAGCCGCTCAAACGTTAAGCTTATAGATTTTCTTGGAAAGCCCGAGCCGAACTTTCTAGGAGAGTTCCCTTCCGTAGAAATGAACATCCCTCAAATCGGAGCCCATGCCCGAGGGTTTGGGTTTTTCAACTTTCCCAATGCTGATACAGACGGGGTTTTTCGCCGCGCTCAACTTCTCATGACATACAAAGGCGAAATCTATCCGTCCTTGGATATTGAGGGAATCAGGCACTTTCTTGGAGAAGAAATTCTGCTTAAGGTGACTTCTTACGGTGTAGATAGCTTTTACATCGGACAAACGAGGATACCTACGGATGAAAGGGGGGAGTTCCTCATCAACTATTATGGTCCGGGCGGAATGTTCCCGACATATTCATTTGTGGATGTGCTCTCAGGAAAAGTTCCGCCTGATGCCCTGAAAAATAAGCTGGTCTTTGTCGGCACTACTGAGATAGGAGTTTATGACGCAAGGTCTACGCCATTTGACGCTACATTCCCCGGGGTTGAAATACATGCTACAGTCGCTGAGAACATCCTCAATGGGCGGTTCCTTATCAAAAATGATCTGACCGAGGCGCTGGATATTGCCCTGCTCTTAATACTGCCGATGATTCTCGTTCTCCTGCTTATGCGCGCTGGAAAAACGTTTATCGCAATCAGTATTTTTTTTGCTCTTCTATTTATCCATTTACTTGGGAATTACATACTTTTCACACGATTAAATTTGCTTCTCAGCGCTCTTTATCCCGCCCTGTCTTTGGGGTTTGCCTACGTTTTCTATGAGGGGAAGCGCAATCTCATTGTGGAGAGAAAAGGCCGGTATCTGCGAAAGGCTTTTAGCAGTTACGTTTCCGCTGAGCTTGTCGCGCAAATCATCCAAGACCCGGATAAACTCAAGCTGGGAGGTGAAAAAAGAAATGTCACCATGCTTTTTTCAGACATACGCGGTTTTACATCTCTTTCTGAGAGAATGCCCCCTGAGGCACTTGTGTCGCTCCTTAACGAATATCTAAGCCCCATGACGCAAATCGTTATGAATGAACGGGGCACCCTCGATAAATACATTGGAGACGCCATTATGGCGATCTTCGGCGCTCCGCTCGACGTTCCGGACCATCCGAAGCGCGCCTGCCAGGCCGCTCTCCAGATGATAGAAGAGCTGAAAAAGCTCTATCCAAAGTGGAAGGAGAAGGGATGGCCTCACATCTCTATCGGTGTGGGAATTAATACGGGAGAAGCCATTGTGGGAAACATGGGAGCCAACATGAGGTTTGATTACACAGCAATAGGCGATGCGGTTAACCTGGCCTCGCGTCTTGAGGGTCTAAATAAGCTCTACGGCACGCAGATTATTGTCAGCAAATCAACCCTTGATGGGGTTGACCCTTCTCAATTCCTCGTAAGAGAGCTTGACCTTGTGCGAGTGAAGGGCAAAGAAAAACCCGTTTCCATATTTGAGCTCATTGGCCCATCCGGCGACAGGCAAAAGGAGGCACTTGTTGGGCTATTTACCGAAGCCTGGAATCTCTACCAAGACCAGGAATTCTACGAGGCTATGGAAAAGTTCGCCGAGATTCTAAAAATGTTTCCTGAAGATAAACCTTCGGCCCTCTACCATGAACGCTGTTTGAAGTATATATCCCAACCACCGCCACCTAATTGGGACGGCGTTTACATCGCTGAAGAAAAGTAGGGTAGACCCCAAGGTTCGCCCATACAAATAAAGAACAATTCCAAGACACCTTGACAATTAGAGGCAAAATAAAGTAGAGTCGGTATACAGTGTTTTTCCCCAATGTTGAGAAAAACGCTGTATATTTTAGTTCTGTTTTCTTAGAGGAGGATAATAAGAGGATTGAGCTATAGGTGGTTTTCTCTGATTTTCTTACTCGTATGTGCCGTTTCCCACCCCACGCTGGCTCAATTTGAATTTAAACTCAATAAGGGCCTTGCCGCATACCTTAAAAAAGATTACCAGGGAGCAATAAAACCCCTCGAAGATGCACTGGCGGAAAACCCACAGAGCGCGACGGCTAACCATCTCCTCGGCCTTTCTCTCTTGGGGCTAAACAGGTATAGCGAGTCTATAAAATACCTGGAGAAGGCAAAAAGCCTCGACCCAAATATAAAAGGCATACATCTCGATCTCGGAACTGCTTACTTAGGAACAGGAGGCCTCACTCGAGCGCTGAGTGAATTTAAAGAGGCGACTCGTGAAGCCCCTGAGAGCGGCATTGCATACTACAACCTGGGATACACCGAATTCATGCTCAAGAATTATAAAGAGGCAATTGACGCCCTTGACAAGGCATCCAACCTCGATCCCGATCTTGCGCTTCAATCCCACTTCTACGCAGGACTTAGCAGATACAGGCTTGCCGATTATAAAAACGCAAGAGTTGACTTTGACTTGGCGCGAAAGCTGGGCGCAAGTACGGATACAGGCACGGCTGCCCAGGAATATCTAGATGCAATTTTAAGACTCTCTAAAAGGTACTACGGCACGGTTAGCTCCGGCATTCAGTACGACACCAACGTTGTTCTAAATCCAGATGGAATTAATATTGTTTCCAATCAAAAGGCTGCACGTGCGGTTTTTTTCTTGAATCTGGGGTATAAGCCATATCTGACACATGATACTCAGATAGGCGGAGATTATACATCATATTTTTCCTTTAATAATGACCTACAAACATACAACATCCAAAACCACCGTATTAACCTCTATGGAGAGAGAAAGGCGTCCTTGGGTAAAACGCCTCTGGCTTTTTCTCTGAATTTTATTTACGACCTTGTTCTTATAAACGGGTCTCCGGCTCATGACCTCTTTTCTCAGTCCTACTCCGTTATCCCCACGGTATCAGCGGAGATAACAAACTATACAAGCACTCAATTCTCTTATGCATTTCAATATGACAATTTCAAGAATTTTCCCGAAAGAGACGCCGCCAATAACAACTTCATCATAGCTCAGGCCTTTAATCTTTATAACGGAAGACTGTACCTGCGGCCTGGATTTAACATAGCAATAAATAGCGCAAGAGACGTTCAGGGCAAGCCCAACTATGATTATGTTGCCCCGGAATTTTTCATAGACGCCGTCGCTCTTCTTCCCTTTGGAGTCATGTCCTTTGTAAACTTCTATTATTATAATCAGAACTACTATAATGACTCATCTAACAGGGTGGATAATCAGTTCAACGTAATGGTTATAGTTTCAAAAAGACTTTATAAATTGCTTTTTTTAGACCTCGGTTATCAGTACGTATCTAACCTATCAAGTAATAATATTCCCCCACCTAACCCTTATCAGTACTCAAGAAACATATTCTCAGCAATGCTCAGGGTAAGTTTTTAGAAGGAGAAGAATATGATGAAGAATAAATTAGCCGCGGAGAGCAGAAAGTCCGTCACGAGTGGTGCCGAGGGGTTCACAGGATTTTTATTTAAAACGCTTTTCTCTGCGCCCCAAGGAGCTCTCGTGGCTAAAATTGGAGTATTGAAGATTTGTATCTTCACTTTAATATCGGCACTATGGATTGTCAGTGCATACGCCCAGCAACAACCGGAGCCTATAGGAATTGTAACTGCAGTTAAGGGTCAGGTTACTGTAGTAAGCGGCGGGGTAAGCGAGCAGGTAAATCAGGGAGCCAGGGTATTCTTGGGTGACAGATTCCAAACCGGAGAGAACTCAGGAGCAAAGATTCTATTTAATGATGATACACTGATCTCTCTAGGGGCAAATACAAAGTTTGAAATCACAGAGTTTGTCTATAATCCGGCGAGAAGAAAGTCCTTTTCCAACATACTTACAGGAAAAATCAAGGCAATTATTCAGAAATTTGAAGGCGAGTCCGATGTTCAGTTTGCTACCCCTAACGGCGTAGCGGGCGTAAAGGGAACGATACTTTTTATAGATGCTGATAGGGGCATTTTCTTTGCCCTTGAGAGAGAGGTTTTTGTAAGGGGTATTATGCCGGGGGCAAGGGAGATAAGGCTAGGACCCGGAGAATTTACAACGATTGGACCCAATGGGAATCCTCTAAATGCTGCGCCTATCCCGGATGAGCTGAAGAATGAATTACAACAAGGGACTCAGGTTGATGAGGAGACGCCTTCGAGAGATTCGCTATATAAACAGGATTATCCTGGGAAAAAACCCCCTCATACGGGCTTTCTATCGGGGCTTGGAACATTTGCGCCTTTAGAACAGCCAGTCAACCTGACTCCTGGCGTTAATCAAAATGACGAGGCTCCTGTAGACGTTATAGTGGTGCCTCACCAAAGCCGTTAAAAAGGGATTCATATAAATGGAAAAAGGGTTGTTAAGACTAGGTATCTTCTTTATGATTTCCCTCCTTACATTCATATACTGTGGAGGGAACAACGGTGGAGACAATACAAACAATTCCATAAAACTCTCCATACAGGTTCCATCCGAGATATCTACAACAGAGCCATCCATACAGTCCACAAGCGGAGACATTAAAACCATAACTATTACTGTAGAGGGCAGTGATTTTTCCACAATAGAGGAGAGCTTCAATTTCCCTGGGCAGATTAGAATATTTGTTCCTATAGGGACAAATAGAACATTCAGGCTTCTGGCCTTTGATGCAAGTGGACAGCTTATATTCAGGGGAACAGCCGAGGGAGTAACTATCTCTGTCGGAGAAAATACGGTGACAATTACACTTATTCCTGTAGTGGAGGTATGTGACAATGGTATAGATGATGATGGGGATGGATTGATAGACTGTGCTGATCCCGATTGCAATGGACAGGTATGTGATTCTGGTAATAGCAGTCTTATCTGTGTCAACCATCAATGCGGAGTCCCTGCGACGCCTCCACCATCAGGTGGTGCCGACTTATCAATTACTAAATCCGACAGACCCGACCCTGTGGCGGTAGGAAATAGTTTGACCTACATCCTTATAGTTAGAAATAATGGGCCTAGTTCTGCAACCGGGGTTAGTGTTACAGATACGTTGCCCCTTGGTGTGAAGTTTATCTCATCATCCGCTACTCAGGGCATCTGTAGCGGCACAAGTGTAGTGACATGCAATGTGGGGAATTTGGCTAAGGGGGCGAGTGTAACAATAACGATTGTAGTGAATGTCATGAGAGATGGGACAATTGGAAATACAGCCGACATAACAGGAAATGAGACAGACCCCAATCTGAATAACAACACAGCTACGTCTGTGACAAACACTGTAGAGCCGGACTTGGTGCCCTCTATTGCAGATCCATGCGGATTGGTGGTCACAGTCAGAAATCAGGGCGACTTTAATGCACCTACTTCAACGACAAGGGTCACGTTCTTTACCTCTGAAGGCAGCGTTCCGGTTGATCTGTCTACACCTGCTCTATCCCCGGGGGCATCGGTTGATTTGGGGCCAGTGAGTTTTCCATCCGGTTGCTTCAATCCTGATTGTAACTTCACAATCACCGTTGATATTAACAACAACGTAGACGAATTGAATGAGGGAAACAACAGCGTATCTGGTTTTTGTCCCGGCTGATATATTGATCGCGAGTTCGACAAAATAATTAAAGAGCCATAG
>JBLNAE010000213.1:0-5515 GCA_050259195.1 Ignavibacteriales bacterium | reverse complement strand
CGTCTAAGAAATAATCTATAAGCCTTGAATCAATATCACCTACCTCTTCTGGGCTATCATCAAGATCTCCCTCAAAACCTATATCTTCATCATCACACATTGTCTTTTAAATCCTCCTGTTATAGAAATTTCCAATCCACGGATAATAGAAAGTTTACTGCTAGGGCTAAATAGAAAAAAGTAGGGTGTAATGCGTGAAACATTCGTGAAATGTTAGCCAGGTGTTTGAAAAAGAAAGCTCTGAAGTGAAAGGAGGTCCACTTCAGGGCAGGGAGATTTAAGTATCATGAACCAAGAGTAAGTTTACTGCCATTGCTGATGTAAGACAATATGGAGGCTAAGAGATTTTCAGGGGTATAAAAAGGAGTGGATTTGCAGAAAAACCACTCTTAAAATTATTTGTATAACCTTTTGCTGGTAGGCCCTGAAAAGCCCTTCAAGATTCCTCTCTTGAGACGCGTGGGTTTTTTGGGGCCTTTGTGTTTAATTTGTGGACCTTCAAAAGAGAATAATCTAAACCCAGCCATTAAACACCCCCTCCCCATCTTCGCTAAAGTTTCATCTCTTTACTTTGTTTGCTTAAAACTGCATACATATTCTTTTATCGATTCTCCAACAGAATGGGGGACAATTCTATGAATATTAGGATGGGGGTTATGCCAAGAGTCAACAATTTCTCCAGTGATTGAGTAAAAACTCACTTCATGGTGTTTTAATGTGCTGTTGTTACAATCGATTTCGAGGTAGTCTATTCTCATAGCGTAGGATATACCATGAGGGGTTCTTTGTTCTTTCTTAAATACCTCTTTGTCCCAAACCCTCCTACTAGTCATATCTCCCTTGATGCTTTGCTTATCTACATACAACGTAATATCTTTATCAGAAAATATGCGTTCCCAATCTGAAGCCACTGCAGGGGAAGATACCAAGAGGCTAAACAAAATGATGAGGAAAAGACCTTGTGCTCTCATTTATTGCTATTCTCCCACAAAGAGGAACACAACGCAATAACACAGATATTATCACATTATGAGGTAAAAATGAATCGCACAGAAGCCCCGGGATAGACGATCTCCCGGTGCCGAGGGGTAAGGGTATGACCCGGGGAGCTGTCCCAGGTCCTACCGTTTTCGATTTTTTAGTTTAATGAGGAATAATGGAATCGGATCAGACAACGGCGTGAGTTTTTACAGGGCAGGTCTTAGAGCTTTTGAAGGCTTATCAATACACCTTAACTTTTTTGTTTTATAATATGTCACCTGCAGAAGTTATTATTTCTAAATGGGAGGATAGAGAGATGACTATTATTAGAAAAAGAATTTACAAACTTTCAACAATAACTCTTATTCTGGCAAGTTTTATCCCGGTATTCTTAATTTCCAAGAGTGCCGAGTGTGCTATGGCTGACTCACAGATGATCTTTCCAAGTGGTAAAGCATATCTAAGAGAAATTGATACGGAAAAGGTCCGTAGGATGCTAGAGAATAAAATAGTAGCTGAAAGGCTAAGAACCCATGGACTTTCTAAAGAAGAAGTCATAGCAAAAATGGCTAAAATGGGAGACGGGCAGATTCACCAGTTGGCTTCCCTCTCAGACCGATTACCTGCTGGTGGCGTTGATGAGTTTGTTTTCGCAACTACATTAATAGTCTTATCGCTCATAATTGTTGGTTTAATAATAACTGTGGTTGTGTTGGCCTAAATAAATACCTTACAAAATAAAGCTACACGACCTTTTTTAATCTGTTGGTAGAAACTTAGTACCTCTTCTCTATTTTTCTGGTAAATGGGACTAAGTGGCGTTTCTATTATTCTTAAATATGACCTACCGTACCGCCTCAGCAGCCCCCCTGTTTTTCTACTTGCTTAACGCCCATTTCTCTAGTTGAGATGCAGAGGTAGAGTTGAGCAATGGGGTTCACGGTACAACTGATAGAATAAGAGCTATGCTAACCACTTTCACTCTCCTCTACGGTGGTTCCTTGGCACTAAGATTAATGATGCCTCTTTTTCTGAACAATCTCTGTCTCTAGATAGAGTCTTTAGGATTACTAGGGAGATTTTGCTGAACAACTGAGTTAGAGCCCGAAATGACATTAACAGTAGTTGAGGTACTCGAACCATTGTATCTAAACTCTACCATGTGGGTTCCTCCGGGAACCAAAAGTATAACAGGACCCTGAAAATCACTAGCCATCCCAATAAATCTACCGTCCACATAAATCTCTGCGTTTTTTAGAGTTACGTGAATTTCAAGATCACCATACGACTGAATATCAGGCGTTAGCTGAACATCGAGTCCGCCATAGTCATATGGGTAGTTGTAATAGGGATAATAGTAGGGGTAGTAATACGGATAATAATATGGAGCTACTATAAATGGGAAACCAAATCCAAAGAGAAAGCCTGAGTCAAAGATAAAATAATCATAGTTATGATGCCAATCATGATCATAATGCCCGTGGTGATAACTCCCGTGATTAAAGTTACCGCCGTGTCCACTATATCCATGTCCCCAAGAACCACCATGTCCACTATACCCACGGCTCCCAAAACTGCTATCAAAACTGCTATGGCCACCGGACCCGTGCCCACCAAATCCACCATGACCTCCTCCAACCCCTCCACGAGCGTATAAAGGTAAAGGCATTAGAAGCATAGATATAAGTATTACGATTATCAGACTTAATTTCCTTACCATACCCCTCACCCCCTTACAACTTTAATCTAGTCATTCAACCATTAAATTTAAATAGGTCAAAAACCTCTTCTCGATCTCCTTCTTTTAGGCTTTTAAAATCAGCCTCATTAATGCCATTCTATGACCCCCTATCTCTTCTCTTTTATTACTATCTTTGCCCGGAGCTATGCCCTCCTTTTAGTTAGACTTTATTCGATCTACCTTGCATTTTCTATATCAAATTAAACCACCTGTAATTGAGGTGTCAGATGTCTTAATTCCTTACAGATATGCTTTTTCGTATTTGGTTAGAAAAAATCATTACTACTCCTTCTGCTGAGATCAATTCTATATCCTTCATCCAGGGTAATTTTGAGATGGTCAGCTAGTGATGAATCTGATCAATCGCATTGCATCAGCTTATTTATTAGTCCTGTTCCTCTAAAGTTCTATGTAGATGCTTTCCTTAATAACATTAAAAGGTAGGGGCTATTAAACCCTCAGCCCAAGCCCAGACTCTGATTATTGTCTATAAAGCAGGACCCAGGGAGAGACCCCTAGCCCTACCGTACCCTGAGGCCAGGGATTATAGGGCCTTGCAATAAAAAGCCCTGAAGTGAGGGATCGGCTCATCTTCAGGGCAGATCACAAAAAAGCACAAAATGAGGATAGTAGTAATTCTACTGCCAGAGCTAACTTAAAAACAAGTGAGGCTGTAAAAACACATCAGCCATACGCCCGATATGGCTTCCTTTGCAGTGTTGTGAAAGCGCTCCGAAATCAATGTCTGAAGGTCGACCCTCTAACCTCGGACCTATTCTCCTTTGGTTGATTTAGCTCTACATTGCTCTTCTGCTCGATTCTCTTACCCAAAGTGCTTGGATCCAGGGTCGAATTTTGATACAAATCTAAGTTCTCTAAAGGCCACACAATGCCATTGTTCATAATAACTGGACCCTCAACATGACCAGGAAGCGGCTGGATCTCCTGGATATTTTGACCTTGAGCACCTCTAATGACAAAAAAAGCTAATAAAATAAGTAAAAGATACGCAATGAAGTTTAGCTTCTTCATAATATCCACCTCCCTTCTTCCAATAGATTCCTTTCCTCAGTTTAAAGAGCGCTGATGCAATAAAACACTTACTGCTTAATTCATCTCACAACACTAATCTAAGCATCCTTTAGCCTACTTTCCACGCAAATGACATTTGTAGAAGGAAAAAAGCAAAATAACCAACAGATATTGCCATGAAATGTGTGTTTTACGTCTTGTAATTATTAGGTATTTTGTAACCTATTGTAACACTTCAACAAAAATTGGCATGGAGTGCGAATGACAGTGAGCGACAATAGAAACAACATTAGTAAGCTCTATGGGCTTTCTGTGAGTCTTAAGTATCTCTGTAGCCGTGTTAAGAACCGCAAGACGTGTGATGCTGAGACGGATATCCTCAGGTCCTTCTTATACCCATTCTCTATGAACATAAAGCATTAACGGCATGAACAAAATAGGGATAAGATGTCAGTGAGTGTATCTTTTGAGCATCATAGGAGTTGAGAACTATAGCGACATAGTTTTGCTGCTCTTCAACATTGCCAAATAACTTCCATGCCATATTACATTTCATATTCTCCCAGAGTCTCTCAATCGGGTTTAGTTCGGGACTATACGGAGGCAAGAATACACACACGACGTTTTCTGGTATCTTCAAAGCCCCAGCTTTGTGAAACCTGCCATTGTCGAGAACTACAATATTCAAGGTATCCCTATACATACTTGAAAATTCATCCAGAAACACTTGAAAGTTCTGTGCATTCAGCCAAGGGAGTTCTAAAAAGAAACTCTCCCCTGTTTTTGGCTCAACTGCACCATAAACCATAGAAGCTCTCAAATCTATGTTGTACTGCGCCAACCGGCTTAACTCCCTTTGCCGTGATGCGTCGTCTCCTAAGGGGCAATAGGCCAAAATGACTCTCATCCTCTGAAAACACTCTGATTGCTCTTGCAATGGCTCCTCCACCCAAAGCATCTCTTAGAACTTCATTAAAGCTCTGTCTAAACACCTCTACTTGCTCTGAGTTTTTTTATATGAGAAGGTCTTGCTACCTTGAGCTTTGCTCCAAGCTTGTAGCGTACCACTTTGTATATCGTCTTATACTTGAGACTCACTTTGTATGTCTCTTCTAACCATACACGAATCTCATCGTATGAGCCAAACCCATCTGGACAGTAGAGCTTGTGTCGTAGACCCTCAAGAATCTGTCCATAGATTGTAGGTTTCTTTCCAACTGCTCTGTAGAGCTCTAATAGAACACTAACCCCTCCACTTACGTAATCGCTGAGCCATCGCCCAATCGTGTCACGATTTACACCTAGGAGACGAGCAACTTCTTTTCTGCTTGATGCCTGACGGGTTTGTAGAAGATATAGCGCTTGTAGCCGCTGTTTCTTACGACTGTCGCCTTCGTGTCTAAGCATCTGTCTTAATTCTTCTATACTCTCTGTGATTGTGGGTAGTCCTTTGTTCATTTATCGAAGTTTCTCTTATATTTCTGGTCTTGTCAAAAACCCTATCTAATACTTTATCTCTAAGTAGAATTGGTATTACATTAGTAGCTAAGCGTGCGGTGGAGGGGGCTATTGAAGATGCAAAAGGAGTTGGATTGAAGGCGGAAGATGCGGCATCAGCGGCCGCTACCAGCGCAGTAGAGGCGGCTGGTGAAATTAGTGAGGATGCTGTTACTGCTGTCACCAGTGCTGTCTCTGGAACCATTTCAGGGGTTCGGGTAGTGCTTGAGGCTCCTTTCAAGAAACAGGGTAAGAAGAAACATT
>JBLNAE010000212.1:0-12581 GCA_050259195.1 Ignavibacteriales bacterium | reverse complement strand
TGCTCAAAATTACTCTTCATATCCTTTGAGTCTTTATTTGGGCTTGGAAACCTATCATAGAATTCTATTACAGCCCTGATGTAATCCTGCTGGAAATTCTGCCACTGCTTAACCTGATCGTTTAAAACCATTAGGTGTTCCTCCCAAATAGAGAAAGGTATCTTAAAGCTATTTAGATAGCCTCCTCTCATAAATTCCCTAATATTCATTCCTAATTTACTAAAGCCCTCTACTTTGAGTAATTCTTGCCTTTCAGCGAGTTTTTCTCGTTTTTCACTCATGATGTTGCTCCTCTCAACTTTTATTCTTCTCTGTTTTATGTAGATGGCTAAGGCTGCCTTTAGCAGTAAAGGATAAAATAGAGAGGTGTACACATGATACATAGTTAAAGGTTTATTATCAAGTAGATGTATGAGTCCATAACATATTGGAAAAGCCCTTGTTAAGAATTAGGTATTTAACAGGAGGTATATTACCCAAAGAAAAATGAGGCCTTTTTGTGTTATAGAATATCAACCAATCTATTAAGTTGTGATTGAACAGCTCTAGGTTATGAAACATTGACCCACTATTCCAATTCACAAACTCCTCCTGCACCGTTCTATTAAATCTCTCCACCTTGCATTTAGCTGTGGATGCTTGGGATAATTCCAAAATGGAGCCACTTTCTCCAACTTCTCAAAAAAATCTAAAGCAGATTTAGACGATAAGCTGTTATATCCATACGCAAAAGCAAACCCACAGACCAGGTCTATAGCGGTTATTATATAACTCTTTATCCCATCTCTGAACCGAATTATAGAGTCTAGCTGAACCACGTCTCCCGGATATTTAGGCTTATAATCCTTTGTCCTTAACTTCTTGCGGTATCTTAAGGTCTTTATCTTACCGGAATGACTCACCCTCTTTGGTTGCCTGAAGAATCCATGCAACTTTATTACCCTTCCTATCGTTGATTCCGATATTGTCCTTATGCCCTGTCTATCACAATACTCATCTAAAAACACCTTTATCTTTGTCTTGCCCATTCTTGGATATTTCTCCCTCATCCCCCGGATATACTCTATGATCCAAGGATCACTTCTGGCTCTCCTCTTTCTTATAGGAGCCCTTGACCTATCACACAACACCTCTATCCTCCCTCTATTATCCCTTAAAAGCTTCCTCCACTTATAAATCGATGACTTCTTTACTCCAAATGCTTCCTCTGTTGCCCTAATCCCATATTTCTCAAAAAACTCTATTACCCTTAATCTCCACTTTGCTTTGTTTATTATCTTCTCCCTCATAACTACAGAATACTTGTATAAATGGACAAAACCTGGGATTCCCTGATATTTGCGGAAAACTCTCATCTTCTACTTGTACTGTTTTCCATTATGTTTCTGAACTCTTGCAGTTGCTTGAAGATAACTGCTCACCACTAATATGGTGGGCCAGACAAGAATGTCTGATAACTCTCTCCGATTTTCGACTATTTTAGTAAAGTCATATAAACTATCCCGGCAACATGGAGGCTGAAATGAAGCTCAGAAATAGAATCGCCATTATCACCGGAGGGACGGGGGCATTGGGGAGAGCAGTTGTATCAGTGTTTATTGAGGAAGGAGCAAAGGTTGTCTGCACATATATAATTGATGAGGAACTAAGCCATTATTCTTCTTTAGCAGAAAACCAGAAATCCAATCTCGTCTTTGTCCAGGCAGATGTTACAAAAGAAAAATCCGTTGCAGAAACCGTTCAAAAAACACTGGAGAGGTTTGGAAGAGTAGACGTTCTGGTAAACATCGTTGGCGGATTTACATATGCTAAGATCGTAGACACCGACGAGAAAATCTGGGACTCCATGATGAACGTCAATTTAAAATCCACATTCCTTTGCTCAAAGGCCGTTCTTCCCCAGATGGTAAAGCAAAACTATGGGAAAATAATTAACATATCATCGCGTCCCGGACTGAAAGGCTCATCAGGAGTCGGAGCATATGCAGCCTCAAAGGCTGCAGTGATGAATCTTACAGAGACAATTGCCGATGAAGTGAGGAACTATGAGATAAATGTAAACGCAATCCTGCCTAGCACAATTGACACGCCTGCAAACAGGAAAAGCATGCCTGATGCCGATTTCTCAAAATGGGTAAAGCCTGAAGAGATTGCGAGAGTAATAACCTTCCTTGCATCGGATGATTCGAAACCTATGAGCGGAGCGGGAATCCCAGTTTATGGAAAGGCCTAGGGATACGAGAGTTAAAAGTCCGCAGAAAAATATCCTAATTGCTGGTTGCGTGGCAAACGTGCTTGAGTGGTATGATTTTGCCCTGTATGGATACTTCGCATCCATCCTAGCTAGGCTTTTCTTTCCCGCTCAAGACGAGCTTACTTCGCTAATTTCAACCTTTGAGGTCTTTGCCGCAGGCTACCTGATGCGTCCTTTGGGAGCTGCCGTATTCGGAAACCTCGGAGATAAAGTAGGGCGAAAAAAGGTATTAATAGTCTCGGTGATTCTGATGGCAGCCTCTACAACACTAATTGGTGTGCTACCTACTCATGCTAAGATCGGAATTATGGCTCCCATTCTTCTCACCCTGCTTCGGCTTGTCCAGGGTTTCTCCGTCGGAGGTGAATTCACTGGAACGATCTCATTTATTGTAGAGCACGGTCAACAATCCCGTCGCGGGTTTAGCGGGAGTTTGGCTACATTTAGCTTAATAGGTGGAATACTTCTTGGATCTGCAATGGGGGCATTAATTACCTCGGTCCTCTCGGTAGAAGCCATCACGAGTTGGGGTTGGCGAATTCCTTTCGTGTTTGGGATTGTCGTTGGAGGTGTCGGTTTTTACTTGAGATTTGGTATAGAAGAAACCCCAATGTTTAAATCGCTGGAAGATAAAGGTGGAGTTGTAAGAACGCCTATTCTAGAGGCACTGACCCATTATTGGAGAGAAATATTCATCACAATGGGTACTACTTGGGCTGGTTCTGCGACTTTCTATATAATCTTTATTTATCTGACAACCTACCTTTTAAGTGAAATTAAAATTCCATTTTCCACAGCCCTTCATATAAACACGATTTCCATGGTTATTCTGATGATGGCATCTCCCTTCATGGGTGCGCTCTCCGACCGGATAGGCAGAAAACCAGTATTAACTATAGGCTGTCTTGGAATCGCAATCCTATCATATCCATTATTTCTGTTTCTATCCAGCGGTAATATACTTTATGTTCTAGGAGCACAGGCAGTCTTTGCGGTTGAGCTGGCTATGGTCTTTGCTCCTCTAGGAGCTACCCTTGTAGAACTTTTTCCGACACGTGTCCGTCTCAGTGCCATGTCTCTTGGATACAACTTGGGGTTTTCTATTTTTGGAGGTACTGCCCCCTTGGTCGCAACTTATCTAATCAAAGAAACCGGCAGTAAGGTCGCTCCAAGCATCTATCTGATATTCAGTGCCCTAGTCTCACTTTTAGTATTTCTCAGAATTCGCGAGACATACAATGACTCACTAAGGTAATCATCGGAATAAAACAGAAGTGTACTTCTCAAAGCGCTTATAATCCTAGAAAGTAACTGAACCTAATGCTACGCAAACCATTGTGGTCAGACGTCCTTTTGTAGTCGCGTCCCCATTCGTAGTTGATCCATTCTTTCCATTCTTCTCACTTAAGTTTGGATTTGTAGTGAGGTAAAGGTAGTAGCCCAAAAATTAATAAGGGGCGATTCTTGTATTCGCTCCTGCATTTTTCTCTACGGTTTTTGCGCTAATTCTTAGAATGACATCCGCAGCTTACAGGCGTGCACCCGCAGCCTGAACCGACAGAACTCACCGGAGTGGATGAGATGGAAATGGAGTTCGTGAATTTAACCCCAAATGCAGAAAATAACTTCTCTAGGCTTGTGCTTTCACACTTGGGACAGCTAATTTCATCTTCTGAACTTAGAACGAGTGCCTCAAACCTGCTTTCACATTTTTCGCATCTATATTCATAAAGTGGCATTTTTTTTAACCTCCTTGATTACAGTATAAGAATCTTGCGATAGGTAGTCAATGTTTAAAAGGAATATAGTGTTTCCATTATCTTTTATAGATGAATTTGCTATAAGAAATGCCCTAAGGCTACCGAGAGTGGTCTGTTAGTTCTTTAGCAATATTGCCAACGACGGTGCGTGCATCGCCAAACACCATCATGGTTTTTGGGTCATAGTAGAGTTCGTTTTCGATCCCGGCAAACCCCGGATTCATGCTTCGCTTGACAACTATTATATTCTTTGCCTTATCAACCTCCAGTATAGGCATTCCATAAATGGGACTGCCCTTATCATGGCGCGCCGCCGGATTTGTCACATCATTAGCGCCAATCACAAGGGCTATATCCGCATCGGGAAATTCAGGATTGATATCATCCATATCAATCAGTTCATCGTATGGAACATTTGCTTCGGCAAGCAGGACGTTCATATGCCCCGGCATACGCCCCGCAACCGGATGTATGGCATATTTGACTGTAGCTCCGCGTTCCTTGAGGATGTCGGCTAATTCTCTGACCCCGTGTTGTGCCTGGGCGGCAGCCATTCCGTATCCGGGAACGATAATAACCGATTTTGCACCCTCAAAGATCTCTGCGGCCTCTTTTGGGGTACCTGAACGCACGGTTTTCGAGCCAAGCTCGGCAGCAGCCGTGCTATCCGAAGGAGTGACCTTTCCAAAGGCACCAAAGAGTACGTTGGTAATGGAGCGGTTCATCGCCCTGCACATGATAACTGACAGGATGAAGCCTGAGGCGCCGTCAACTGCCCCGCCGATAATCAGGATGTTATTTGAAAGCGCAAAACCCAGAAGAGAAGCCGAGATTCCAGCATAGGAATTCAATATTGCAATAACGGTCGGCATATCTGCTGCCCCGATAGGCAGAATCAGAAACACACCGAACACCAAAGCCAAAGCCACCATGATATAGAAGAGGAAGCTGGCGGATGGCACAAAGATGAGGAATATGATGATTCCAACCATAGTTAAAAGAAGCGACATGTTAAAGACGTTCTGACCCTTGTATGTCCAGGGTACTCCGGGCAGAATCCCTTGTAATTTCCCAAAAGCCATCATGCTTCCCGTAAATGTCAGGCTCCCCAGCATGACCTCAGAGCCGATAGATGTCATTCTTACCTTGTTGAGGTCTGCTCCATGATAGTATTCGGCAACACCCACCAGTGCTGCCGCCAAGGCTCCGAAGGCGTGCGAAAGGGCAGTCCGCTGTGGCATCGCCGTCATGGGGGTCCAGGCTGCGATACCCGTTCCGGCTATAATACCAACTATAGCCCCGATGATGATCCCCCAGTAACTGATTATTTCTTTTTGAACGAGCGTTCCGAGGATGGCCAGGAGCATTCCTATTGCTGCCAGCTTTTGTCCGCGGCGGGCTGTCTCTGGTGAGTTTAGGCCCTTGAGTCCAAGGATAAAGAGTACGGCGGATATAAGGTAAACCAAATTAATGAGAGTGCTGCTCGTCATTTCTCGCTTTTGCCTTTACCCTTTTTAAACATCTTTAACATGCGCTCTGTAATCAAGAACCCACCTACTACGTTACACATCGCGGCAGCGACAGCAACGATTCCCAGTATGGTTACTACGGTGCCGTGTCTGCTTCCGGCAATGATAATCGCAGCGACCACAGATATTGCGGAAATAGCGTTAGTAGCTGACATAAGCGGCGTGTGAAGTAGGGGTGGCACTCGCGATATTACCATGAATCCTACGAATCCGGCAAGGAAAAAGATGTATAATGCTTGTAGGTAGTATGAAGTTGTATCCATCGAATAGATGTCCTTATCTAACGGCCTCTTTTATAGCCGGATGTACGATCTGTCCGTTATGGGTTATTAGGGAACCCTTGATTATATCATCTGAAGGGTCAATCTTAGCGAACTTCCCATCCGGGGAAATCAGATTCAAAAACGCAAGTATATTCCTCGCGTAAAGCACGCTCGCGTGAATCGGCATAGTGCTCGGAATATTGAGCAGCCCGATTATAGTTACGCCATGCTTTACTACCTCTTTACTGGATTCTGAAAGCGTGCAGTTGCCTCCCTGTTCTACCGCCATGTCCACGATAACGGAGCCGGGTTTCATCTCCTTAACCATATCTTCGGTAATCAGGATTGGAGCGCGCTTTCCTGGAATAAGTGCTGTGCTGATAATGACGTCTGCTTCTTTTGAATGCTTGCGTAACAACTCCTGCTCCTTTTTATAGAACTCTTGGGAAAGCTCCTTGGCATATCCACCAACGTCTTCTGCCTGCTCATGAGGAACCTCAAGCGATACAAATTCCGCGCCAAGGCTCTTTACCTGTTCACCCGCCGCGGGCCTAACGTCAAATGCGGTCACGACGGCTCCCAGACGCTTGGCCGTAGCTATTGCCTGAAGCCCTGCTACACCTGCGCCTATTATGATTACCTTAGCTGGTTGAATGGTTCCCGCAGCTGTAGAGAGCATTGGAAAGAACCTGCCGCAGGCGTTTGCCGCCATCAAGACGACCTTATAGCCGGCGACTGTGCTCATTGTAGAGAGCGCGTCCATGCGTTGAGCGCGTGTAATCCTCGGCACCATTTCCATGGAGAGGGCGGTAATTTTTCGTTCCGCCAGCTTCTTTATAACCTCCGGGCTGGCAAAGGGTTGCAGAAAAGAGATGAGGATAGCTCCCGGTTTCATTTGCTCAATCTCGTCGGTAGTGGGTTTGTTGACCTTTAGCAAAACGTCAGCCTCGGAGAGTAGAGCTTGAGCACTTGGGGCGATTGTCGCTCCGGCTCCCTCGAACTCCCGGTCGCTGATGAAAGCCCCGTCTCCCGCTCTAGCTTCAACGACCACCTGCATTCCTGCCTTTGTCATCTTGCTTATTGTTTCGGGAACAGCGGCAATTCGGCGCTCACCTGGCAATGTTTCTTTAGGAATTCCAACGCGCACTATTGTGCCTCCTATAGGGAAATTGAAAGGGTGAATATACCCAATCCATCATCTATCGTCAAGCTCCTCTAACAATTCATTTCCATCCTTATCCGTATCTGCTTTCAAGAATGGGCGCGATGCGTGAGGTTAGGGTTTGATGTAGTGGGCTGGGAAGAGGAGAAGTTGTAATCTCCTCCTCATTGCCTGAAACCGCTGCTCAATGATTTCGGCAAATCGCTTTAGGAGTTCGTATCCAAGGTCGTGGTCTTCCTCGCATTTTATGCGAAGGTACTTCCCGTCCAGGACAATGGTTTCTGTGGATGAGACAGCTCGGGCACTGAAACGCCATCGGTATGGCGGGAAGAGCCAGGACCAACCGAGCACATCACCTTCTCCAATGGTGTGGATGGTAATTGGCTCCCGTTCAGGTACGAACGCCATTTCAAGCGCCACTTTGCCATGGCGAATTATATAAGACTGATCTGCCTCTTCACCCTCGCGGAGTATAAGCTCTCCGGAGTTAAAGTATACATCGGATGCACACCCGGCGATCAGTTGGATATAGCGTTGATCAAGGCCCTTAAAGAAAGGAAATTCTGCTAATATAGACTCAAGCGTCTGCATATTTCTCCTCCTTTGCCGAGTCATATAGATTAAATATCAATAGCTTAGAATGGCTTAATTTCTCATTTAGAAGTTTTTCCAAAAGTCCAGCCCTATCCAATTGAAGGCCTTTTGCCCGTAAACGTTGAGGTAATACAGGTTATTTGTCACCATTAGGATTCCTATGATAATCAACATTCCTCCGACTGTGCCTTTGTATAGGCCGTAGTGCCGCTTTATCCAGCCAAATGCTGTAAGGGCGCGCGAGAGCGCAAGCCCGGTAAGTAAAAAAGGCAATCCCAATCCGATGGAGTAAACAAAGAGTAATGCCGCACCCTTGCCCGCTCCACCTGCAGTGCTTGCATATAGGAGAATTGAAGCAAGAATGGGCCCTACACAGGGAGTCCAACCGAAGCCGAATGCGATTCCGAGAAAGAATGTTCCTATAAGCCCCAAGTTACCGCGAGGAAGGCTGATCCTCCTTTCTCTGTAGAGTTGAGATATTTTGAGTATGTCCATTACAAAAAGACCGAATATAATGATAATAGCTCCTGATACTCTAAAGAGCAGCAATTTGTTTCTTGAGAGGAATCCGCCTACAAAAGAGGCTGATATACCGAGTGTTACGAATACGACCGAAAAGCCAAGAACGAACAGAACACTGGGGAGTAGGATTTTTCTCACTCTTCCTTCTACCTCCTCTTTTTTCAACTCTTGAAACGATAAATTTGAGACCATAGAAATGTATCCCGGAATGAGAGGAAGCACGCACGGAGATACAAAAGAGACAACTCCAGCAAAAAACGCAAGTATCCAGCTTACTCCTCCAACAGATGAGCTCATTTCATTATTTCCTCTATATAATTTCTAAAATTCGTCTCGCCTGTTTTGCCTGAAAATTCTCCGTAATTCCTTCTTACTATTTTTCCTTCTTTATCTATAAAAAAGGTCGCAGGGAGCGCGGTCACGCTGTAATTGTTTGCAGCCTCTCCCGAAGAATCCCTCAGGTTTAAATAGGAAATTCCAAATGAATGGAGAAAGTCCTTAGCGTTCTTCTCTTCATCGAGTACGTTTATTCCGAGAAATACCACCCCCTTGTCTTTATATTCATCCCATGTTTTTTCGAAAAATGGCATCTCCTCGCGACACGGGCCGCACCAAGAAGCCCAGAAATTAATTACAACGGGTTTACCTTTAAAATTCTTTAACTCTACCTTTTTATTTCCATCTAGGGAGTAGAGGGAGAAGTCCTTCGCATGAGGTCTATTTGACTCGGTGGAAGCTCCTTCCTGTTTCCCTCTTTCGCATGAAGCGAGCGGAATAATTAAGAATAATACCGGTATTAAAACTAAAATCGTTCTTTTCATTTTAAGCCAGACCTCTAGTTATATTAACAGAATTTTGCGGTTAGTGGTAGGTATGGAAAGAGGTTGAGTTTTTCCCAAAACCATGTAAAACTAAGACCCTGATTTCGGAAGTGCTGGGGGAATCCTGATTATGCTAAAGGCTGTGATCTTTGATTTTGATGGTGTTATTGCCGATGCGGAGCCTGTGCACCTGAAGGCCTTTCAATCGGTTTTGAGTGAAGAGGGAATAGAGCTTTCCAAGAAAGAGTATTATGACAAATACCTCGCTCTTGACGATAAGACCTGTTTTGCGGCGATCTTAAAAGATAGGGGAAGAAGTTTCAACAAATCCCTGATACACGACCTGACAGTTCGCAAGTCCGAGTGTTACGACGAGTTTATAAGAGAAAACCTTGTCACCTTTCCAGGGGTTATAGATTTCATAAAAAGTTTATATGGGAAATATCCCATTTCTATAGGATCCGGTGCCCTAAGACACGAGATAGAATTCATTCTCGAATCTATTGGGATAAGGGAGGAGTTCGGCGTAATAGTAAGTGCCGATGAAATAGAGAACTGTAAGCCTGCTCCTGACGTGTATATAAGAGTCCTTCAACTGATTAATCAACTTGATTCTCTAAAATCGGGGATTGTGTATCCTTACGAATGCCTGGTTGTAGAGGATTCAATTGCTGGAATTACGGCGGCTCGTTCGGCGGGGATGAAATGCTTAGCTGTAACGAATTCCTATCCTGCTGAAAAACTCTTTGAGGCAAATATGATAGTAAAGAGCCTCGAAGGAGTAGAAATAGAGGATATAGAAAAACTATTTTAGGTAGGGATAATTTATGAATTGCCCCTACAATTTCTATTTCCTAATAAGTCCGCAAAATTCCTGAAAAACGCTATTTGCCAGCAAATTGAGACGGTCTATAAATTGGGGGATTTCAGCCTTAATAGCTTCTGGATTAACCTTGTCTTTTAAGGATGTAATCTCCATTCTATTTTCCGGCACATTGAGCCACTCTGAAATCATCTCAGGCGTAACCTCTATGTGAAATTGTAAGCCATACACGCTAGAGCCAAATTTAAAAGCTTGATTCAAGCAAAGAGGCGATTCAGCTAGACGAGCGGCTCCCCTTGGGATTTCAAACGTGTCGCTGTGCCACTGAAAAACGGTTTCCTCAACACTCAGGTGTTTGAACAAACTATCTCTACTCCCTTCATCTGTAACTTTAAGCGGATACCATCCTATTTCCTTTCCTCTATTCTTTGTAACCCGGGCGCCAAGTGATTTTGCGATTAGCTGTGCACCAAGACAGATGCCTAAAATGGGTATATCTTTTTCCGTAGCTCTCTTAATGAGTCTGTCTTCCATTTCCAAGAACGGATACTTATCTGTTTCGTAGACATTCATCGGACCGCCCAGTATAATTAGCGCACTTGAACTATCAACTGAGACGTTTGGGTTTGTTGCGTCCTCATAGAAATTTACATACTCGTAAGCCAGATTGTTTGATCTAAGCTCCAGGGCGAGTGTTCCCAGGTGTTCGTGTGGGACGTGTCTTAGAACAAGAACATTCATATCTTTGTCTTTTTAAAGAGAGATTTTAGCGCTCTTTTTAGTTTAATAGTCAGAAATTATATTGTATGGAATTTTAGAGAATTTCTACTATCTCGACAAATTTAGAAACTACATGCTCTGGTTTTGAAATCTCCCTCTTTAGCGGCTCTCTGTTTTTATTTATCCATACAACGTCCATACCGACTGCCTTTGATCCTACAACGTCGGCCTCAAAATTATCTCCCACAAATATTGCTTCTTCAGGCTCAATTTTAAGAGAATTAAGGGCACTAAAAAATATATCAGCTTTTGGTTTTCTCCAGCCTACCTCTATTGAAATAAAAATCCTCTCAAAGAGGCTTTTTATATCGAACCTCTCCAAGATTCTATATGCTGTAGGAGCATGGTCAAAATTTGATACTATGGCCAACCTATATTTGCTCTTAAGTGTTTTGAGTGTGTCTCTATTCTCTTCGGGAAATTCCATAGCACTGGCTATCTTTCCCATGTGTGTCAAGACCATTTCATCCACTAATTCTTCAAAATGGCAATTTGTTTCTCTAATCATCTTGCTAATCATTAACTCAAACCTTTCCCGACTATGAAATTCCCTGTAATCCTTACGCTTATTTTCTTCAAACTCTGCGTAGCTTTCTGTAAAAGCGGCGTAGAAATCCTTGAAGTCCACGTTGTTATGGAATTTTTGAAACACTTTATATACCTCAATGCTTGTTGATCTTATTTCGACTCCATCAATGTCTACTGCGGGTAACCGGGAGCGGTTGAAGTTAACAAGCGTATCGAACAGGTCAAATATTACAGCCTTGTATTTTTTCATTTCATCTCCATTTGATGCACAAGAGTTTACGACGAGCATATTCGATTCCTTCGGCAATGCTCAGATAGGTCTCTCAATTAGGATTCCACGAATCTGCTCACGATAATAAATATTTCCGTTTGACGAAATACCACTCCTATTATTTATAATCCCCATATTAGCGAAGGTCAAGGATGGGAGAGTATTAATCCCCCTATCCAATTTCCTTTCCTTGACTAAAAGGGTTTTTCATCGAATAATATATAAAAAAACGGGGGAGAGGATTTTGCCTGAACAGGTTATCATAAAAAAGTATAGTAATAGAAGGCTCTATGATACAAGCCATAAGAGGTACGTTACACTTGAGGAAATAGCCAACTTAATAAAGGAAGGAAATGAGATTAAGGTTATTGATTCGCAGACGGACGAAGACATTACAAAAGTCATACTAATGCAGGTTGTCTTAGAGAGCGAGAAAAACAAAGAAGATATACTCCCTACATCTTTTCTCCATATGCTCATAAAATATGGCAACAGAATGGCGCGGGATTTTTTTGATAATTATTTCCTCATTATGTTCCAGCCTTATCTTTCTCTTCAGGAGGGGATGAAAAAAAATCTTCGCTGGTGGCAGGAAATAGGCTGGCTTCCATCTGGGCCTAAATTCCCGCCTGGAATGGTAAATCCCTTTGAAGCGGTTGCTGAAGGGATTGAAAGGCAAAATAATAGTTTAGAAAAAAATGGAGAATCTGAGGTAGCTCCTACATCTATGGATATGGAACTCCTCATGGAAAAGATTAAAGAACTTGAGGAGAAGATTAAATCTATAGATAAGTTCGAAAAGAGCAAAGAGAAGGAAAAAGAAAAGGACGCCGAGTAATTGTTTATAGTTTAGATTTCAAGTGTTGTACCGTTATCACTCTTGAAAACTCATTTAGAACTCACGTTTCACACAGACCTTTATAAATCCTAATGAAGCTCAATCCTATTCGCTTGTACTGTGTCGCCCATTAAAAGGTCTCCCGTTACGGTGACTGTCCCTCCGGATAATAAATCTCCGCAATTCCGAGTGTTGTTATTACTATCTACTATAGTTGTAGAGCTAAGAACCTGGACAATAATCTCTGTATTGCCTGCGGTTACCACTACAGTCCCTGTATTATTTCCTGCATTTTGAGAACAATTGTTTGTTGATATGTCTCCATCAAAGGTAACGCTTATATTACCCGATAAGGTTACGTTTCCATCAGTTATCGTTATATTTCCCAGATTAATCTGTATTCCGGGAAATATAGTAACGCTTGTAACTCCCAGGA
>JBLNAE010000211.1:0-2661 GCA_050259195.1 Ignavibacteriales bacterium | reverse complement strand
CTAATCAGCAACAAGAAGTAGAGCAAATCCTTTGGAATATAAAACAGACTTCAGAAAATCTAAGGGAGCTTACAGATACCGCCAAGAAATACCCATCGTGGGTTCTATTTGGTAATCCGCCGCCACGGTTGGATGGGATTAAAAAATGATAAAATTAAAACAAAGTACATTATTCATCGTCTGTTCCTGGGTGCTATTATCCTTCACGATAACGGGATGTTCCGGACTCAATAAGAACTATCCTGAGAGAAACTATTACGTTTTAAACGTCTCCAACAAGGATCAAAATTTATCCCCGGTTTCAGGAACTATCCTGGAGGTTCGCAGATTTCAAATTTCACCTAGTTTTGCCGATAGTGGGTTTGTCTATCAAAAAGGAGACCTTAGTTACGAATCGGATTTTTACAATCAATTTTTTAGACCTCCAAGCTTACTTATCACAGAGGAAACTCGCATGTGGCTTTCGGAATCAGGCCTTTTTAAGTATGTGGTGGACCCTACAAACGCTATGGGACCGGACTACATTCTCGCGGGTAACATAAATGAGTTATACGGTGATTATAGAACACCTAATGCACCAAAAGCCGTTATGGGGATTCAGTTTTTTCTGATGGATGAGACCTCTACCAATCCTAAAATAGTTCTCCACAATAATTATCGTAGAGAAGTGATTCTCAGCAACAGTTCCCCCAAAGCCTTAGTCAAAGGCTGGAGTGATGCTCTAGAGCAAATCCTTACAGACCTGGAGGGGGATCTCAAGAAGCTCAATTTAACAAAAAGTCAATCGGACAACCGGAGATAAAAGGTTCGGCTCATTAAGGAGAAATGTATTTTGCGATAAAAGTAGGTTGTGCATAAAATGAATCAACATAATAAGGAGGAGAAAACCATGCCTGGATATTATTATGTACTCGCGCTGATTACGTTGATGCTTTACGTCGGCATAGCCGGCGCTCAGCAGTCTCAGTACCCAGTGATGGAGAAGGTCGCCCAGAAGGTTATCCAGAAATACCAGACCTCTTCCTGTGAGCAGTTGGCAAAGGAGAAAAGTCAACCGCCGACAGGGAGAAAGGCGCAGATGGAGCAGCGAGCCGTAGAAATGCTGCACAACGATCCTCAAATGCGCACTGAGTTCATCAACCGGGTAGCGGCACCTATCGCCAACAAATTATTCGAATGCGGTATGATTCCCTGATTGATGCTTTAAGGATCAGAGATTAATTAGGGTCAATGCAGCCCGGCGAGCAAGTAATCTGTAACCATTTCCTCCGCCGCCTTACAATAAGGCGGCGGGGGCTAAGTCATTATCAAAGAGAGATCAGTTGGAAATAAAATCTTGCCTGACTAGAGTTTATTTTTTGTGAGGCAATGGGGATAGAAAAGGTTTATGCATAAAATGGATTCACTATTCTGAGGGTGAACCTCGAGCGGGTGGTGACGATATTTGCTCAACGGGGGTTACATATAATGGACAATGCGAATAAGAAAAAAGCTGGCTGGAAGCAGAAAGCCGTCCACGAAATAATAGACTATTTCATAAATTTCATCTACCTGGCCCTTTTTTTCGGTTTGTTTACCTGGTACCGAAGATTAGTACTGGCCGAGTATCACATTGCCTACCTGAATTATTCTTTTAGCGTGATCGAAGCGTTGGTTTTAGCCAAAATCATTATGATAGGAGATGTTTTGAAGCTTGGTCGGGGGCTTCAGGGGAGGCCTTTGATTTTTCCAACCCTATATAATACGGTCGTGTTTAGCGTTTGGGTGTGGCTCTTTGCTGTTCTTGAGCACATGGTAGACGGACTTCTGCGAGGGAAAGGCCTGGCGGGAGGCTTTGATGAGATTATGGGCCGAGGCAAGTATGAATTGCTTGCCAGGTGTATGGTCGTATTTTTCGCCTTTATACCCTTCTTCGCTTTCAGGGAATTAGGGCGGGTGCTGGGTGAGGGCAAACTACGTGAGCTGTTTTTCCGGAGAAGAGCTGACACGGAATCCGATCTACCTACTGGATCAACACCGCATCCCTCTATATGAGGGGACAAGCGCACGCGCGGGAAGGTGGTTGTTGTGTTATTGTTTGTGAATGTTTCATGAGAAAATATAAATAGAAAAGATTCATACATGAAATGGGGTAATAAAGGGAATTATGGCGGTGATTGCATGAGGGCTACAATGGTGGTTGTCGGGTTGCTGATGATGTTCATTATATATGCGAGCGACGCGAATGCTGAGGACTCGAATCCCAATGGACCCTATCCGGTTGAACTGCAGGTCGGAGAAGTCTTTAAGGTCTGCAAATCCGGCAAGGTCGTCTGCCCGGTGTTCACCCCTATCTGCGACGATGCGAAGATCATCACTCTGGTTGATACGCCAGATGGGCTGGGATTCAAGGGCATCGCTCCCGGGACGACACTTTGCTCGGTGGCTTCGTCTGTGGGACCTCGCCGTCTCTTTCGCATAACCGTGCATTGAACAGACATGAAGCCCTAATTTAAGTTATAGGCAGAGGCAGTGGCTAATACGATTTCTATTTTAGCATTTTCCTTAACAAAATTTAAGTTTTCTAAGTCCCCTTGTTTCAACAATGGGGACAGAAGCGATGAATAAGAGCTTCTGGATACCATTAACCGAAGTAGCCATAGCCAATGGCATCCAGTTGCT
>JBLNAE010000210.1:0-2732 GCA_050259195.1 Ignavibacteriales bacterium | reverse complement strand
CGCATACGTGTCTTTCCACTCTCCCAACGGCAACGCTGGCCATAACTCAGCAGTCATAGATGTTCCTCCTCAACTCATTTAGAAGCGCTCGAAAAAAATCCGGTCAATATAGCACCAGCCCTACTCCTCGCCTGGCTCAAAGGATTTGATAATCGGGTGATTGGTTCGATGGAAATGCTTGGTCGCATGCTTATTCTTTGAGTTATCGCAGCAGCCAACATGACCACAGGTTTCGCAGAGGCGCAGATGCACCCATGTGTCCTCCATAGGCAGGCATTCCTCGCAGCCCTCGGCACTCGGCGTGACCTCTCGTATCTGATTAAGATGGCTGCATTGAGGTGTTGTATTCTAACTCCTTAACTATTTTTCTTGGGCTTTCTGAGTGGCTATAGCTTCTGTAAACCAGAGCACTTCATCTATAAAAGCCTTTGCGCGCTTCTCGTAAGATGGATCTCGTGGATTTCCATCCTCGTCGAAACTGTCTTGCACACGGGACACCGGAAGGCTTGCAGGAACCGGGAAAGCCCCCATGCCTAATGTGGCCAGTCGCAACTGAGCCAGGCAATTTAGCCCTCCAAATCCGCCTCCGAATACCGTGACGATGGCAATTGGTTTACGGCGGTACTCCGGCAAGAGATAATCCAGTGAGTTCTTAAGCACGCCCGGATAGCCATTATTGTATTCAGGTGTAACTATTACTACCGCATCGGCACGGGCTATTTTTTCGCTGAACTCGCGCAGACGCGGCGGATCATCGCGAAATCTCAGCCGCTCCTCCATTATCGGAAAATTATATTCGAGAAGATCGAGTACTTCTGTCCCTATCTGCTCATACTGCCTCATGCGTTCATATACGAATCGGGCCACTTTCAAACTCTGCCTTCCTCTGCGAGTGCTGCCCAAGATCACCGGTATATAGAAAATTCGGATTCACCCTCATATGCTATTTTAATTATAACCATGTAAATAGGCAACTGTTTTTTACTGTCATCGGCTTGCTTCTCCGATTGAAAGGCTGTGAGATTGCAAGCTAACATTCAAAGCTTAACCGCCGCTTTTAGCGCGTCCGATACAGCGCGCGGTTAGAACCCATACCCTGATGCCCTAACACTTGTGATATTGGTCCGTATAGCTGTGATATTCTGCAGAATTGTTTTCCGTTTTTGGCGCTGTTTAAACCTGATGAGGGTGGTGGGATTCTAATGCCAATATTATATAATGTCCTAGAAATCCATTTGTTTGATGTAGTTGCTGGACTTACCAAAATTTCGTCTATAAAATCGTAAAGTATGTTGTTTATAAGTACCGAAACTATATTTTCTTTGATATGTTTATTAGGCACTATAATATAACGATATTCAGACTCATATCGGAAGGATATTCTTTTAAGAAAAAAGGTTAAAACAACATCACGATTTCTATAACTTTCTTTCGTTTTTTTCCAACTGCTGGCAGGCTCATAAAAAACCCTGCCTCGGTATATATTGAAACCTTCTAAATAATCCGATAACAAATTATTTATTTTTCCGACCGTTGTTTTAATCCTAACACCACCATTCCTACAATAACTCTCCCACATAGAGGCGGAGCCTTCACTCTCAAGTTCCTCAATAGCTAATTCATATTCTTTGACATCTTCATATAGAGACTTTTCTTCGGATTGTAGGCTCCAGCAGCTACCATAAAAGTCATCCTTATTTGCAAGTTGATGATCTTTTGTAGCTTTTTTAAAGAACTCGTAGCCGTAGCCCTCAAAGGCATCCAACTAATTTGTAGTCTGAGAAAATGTTAAACGCTCAAATTCAATTAAATAAAGAAAAGCTTCGACCGACAAATACTTATACAATGGTGTGCTTTCAAGTATATCTTTTTCGCCTTCAAACAAACAAGGATTAATCACTTCTTAATTCTCCTTTCCTCTTTATTCAGGAATATACATAAAATGTCCCCATAAATCAAAATGCGAAAATACTATGAAATAACGCCCCCAGGAACTCTCTATCGGGTTCGAGACCATACGATGCAAGCAATCTTCAATAATCCCAAGACCTGACCTTTTTTCTTTAGCACCAAATTTGTACCCAATACCTAAGTGCAAACTTTGAGCAATCGAAGTTAATGGGTATAATTACAAGCATGAGAGATGCAAAGCTCGTAAAATCTTATATAACTGATGATAAAGGAAATATAGAATCCGTAATACTGGATTATAAAACTTTTAAGAATATAGAAGAAATTTTGCTCGATATCGGATTAGGTAAGGCTATGAAAGAAGTAGCGGAAGACGAGGAAGTAGACCTGGAAGAAGCTGTCAGAATAGCAGGATTTAAAAAGTGAAAGTAAGGTTCAAAAAAACCTTTCTAAAAGATTTAGAAAATTACCTATTAACTTTAGAAAGAAGATTGAGAATTTGGTATTTGACGAGATTCCAAGAGCAAAAGAATTTTCAGATGTTAAGAATATTAGAGCGGATTCCTATTGTATGTACTGTATAGTTTAATTACAATTCGGGTATGAGACCATACTCCCAAGATTTACGCCAAAGAATAGTTGAGGTTCTTGAAGCTGATGAACAGACGCAACCAGAGATCGCCGAGCGCTTTGGAGTCAGTTTGTCCTTTATCGAAAAGCTCTGGCATAGATGGCGCAAGACAGGTAGTTGTGCGGCTCTGGCGCATGGGGGTGGACCAAAGCGTGCACTGGCAGATTATCAAGCACGTATACGAGCAGAG
>JBLNAE010000209.1:0-4401 GCA_050259195.1 Ignavibacteriales bacterium | reverse complement strand
CGTTTATCACCCTCATCGGGATATTTGAAGATATAATGCTCGCCTCCGCCTCCAGATAGAGCTTTAGGTGTCGGTGGTATCTCAAAGCCCTTGTTACGAAAGTACTCCACATCATCAACATCAACGGCAATAATCCCTGAGTGATTGCCTACGACAACCGCTAGATTCGCATCGGGATACTCAGTCCACCAGGATTCTATCTCCTGGTCTTCAGATAGCCTTTTTTGATATTCTTTCCAAAGGATTATAGGATTCTTATCCCGTGTGTTGCAGGGGATGATGCACCAGTTGAGTTTTTGGCGGTATCTCAGGGCTAAATCCAAATTCGTTCTATTCATGATTTTTCTCCTTCATCTCCCTCGCTCTCTTGTCGACCTTAAACTGTTGAAGCCACTCCGAAAATTCCAGAGGGGATACCCTGATACGGTTTGAAATTCGGTAGAGCGGAAACCTGCGTTCCGAAGCCCACCTGCGAAGGGTAGAGAGCTTGAGGTGGTACCTCCGAGCTAATTCTTCTAGAGAGATTGTTTCGCTTACTGTCTCTTTCATTCTAAAATCTCCTTGACTGCTATCAGTTTTTAATATAGTCTATCTATTTAATGACATTAATCAAGTCAAAATTTACTTTGGAGGCAACAATACAAAGCAATAAATACAATAAGATACATAGATTTATTGACTTATTATCGAGAAGTCAGAATTTAGTCGTTCTTAAGAGGCTGAATCCCATCTTCAATCATCCTGAACCAATTCTTACCAGTCCTGGCGCAATAGAGGTGAAATACCCGAATTCTGTCCTTGAACACAGGCTGAGGGATGCTATATCAGACCCTTCAGACCCTAAAGTTTCTGACCCTGTTATTCAAATGTTTTGGGGTAACATCGGGAAGCGAGGGGTTAAGGATACTCCCTCTTGGATTGTGGTAGAGAATATAGCGGTATGCTATTTCTATAAAATTGAGGATAATATCAATAAACCTTATGCGGGGTATTTTCTTTTCAAGGAATCCCCCTTTTATATTCAAGCTTTAGCGCACCCGGTTATAAAGCAATACAAAAATAGTGTAGTGACAATTTCAGACGACTTACCCATTTCCATAAGTATGAGAGTCAATTTGCACGGAGAGAACCAAAGAGAGGATGTCCTCAGTGTTATAGCGCATTTCTTAAACGGGCAAGAATTAATGACTAATCGGGTCAATTATATTATCAGAGATAAAAGTATATCTCTTAGAGAGGCACTGGATAGTGTTCTAAAACTTACAGGAGTCGGAACTGAAAGTAGCGTTTCCTACTGTTTAACTTGCGGCAGAGGAATAGATAGCGGCAAAAAATTTTGTGATGCAAGAAAATATAACTATAAAAATAAGAATCAGTGTCTTATTCAATTCAATTACTGGTTAAAGGCAAGACTCGGCATCAAGACCACGAAGAGTAGAAGCAGAATGAGAAATCAATTTTGTAAAGAGATGGTAGAACTAACCAAAGAGTTTCCTTTAACTGCCTGGGATGAGTTTAAACGTAGACATCCCAAGCTATATGAGAAGCGGTATAAAGAACGGTGGGGAAGAGAGAGAAGACTTAAGCGGTAATTCATTGGTGGTGATATTGGTGGTAGATTGCTGAAAAATAGCGTTAAGTAGAGTAACAGGGATTTTCTTCCTTTCTAGGGAAAATCCCTATAAAATCAGGCACTTGCTCACCTTCTATTTATCAGGGTTTTACGCTGTAATACCGTCAACCTCGAATATGTAGTGCGTTCGAGAAGAAGCGAGCATAACAACATCCAAATATTCATCCCCTTAGATTCATCCTCCGTCACACTCTACTTTATTGGTTATCTTTTTAGCAGATTGATTATCTTTGCAACAGCAATTGGAACAAAAAGTTTAAAAACAAGACACGTAGATTAGCATGTAAGTTATTGATAAACCGATGCATTTCCCTTCTTTCTCGCCTTGCGGCTAAGCGCAGAGATACGAGATAAATTTTGGCACAAGCTTTGCTATTTTACCCTGAGAATGGAGGTTAACTATGAGTGCAAATGAATTGAAGATATGGGAGCAAATTGATATAAACAAAGGCTCTGATACATCCAGAGAGATAGATGAATATGAGGAGGTTATTAAAAGGCTATTCGAGGGTGAAATACATCCCGAAAGATTCAGGTCATACCGACTCCTTTTTGGAACCTATGGACTCAGGCATCAGGGCGAAGGCACGCACATGCAAAGAATAAAGGTGCCAAGCGGATTTATAACATCGGAACAGCTTCGCACCATGGCAGATGTTGTAGAAAAATTTGCCGGATCAGGACACGGCCACCTAACAACAAGACAGGATATTCAGCTTCACTATGTTAAACTCCAGGATGTTCCTGCGCTCTTAAAATCACTTGCAAAGGTTGGAATAACAACCCGCGAGGCGTGCGGAAACACTGTAAGGAATGTGACTTCTTCCCACCTCTCCGGAATTTGCCCCGATGAGATTTTTGATACTTTACCGTACGCCTTATACACGACCAGATATTTCCTAAGACACCCTCTTACTTCAACTCTTCCAAGAAAATTTAAAATCGCGTTCTCGGAATGCGAAAATGATCATGCGATGGTAAGAATCCATGACATCGGTGCCGTTGCACAGATAAGAAAAAACGGAAAGGACATGTACGGATTTAAGGTATATGTCGGCGGCGGTCTTGGCGCCATTCCATTTTATGCAAAGCCAATTGCCGACTTTATTCCTGTTGATGAGTTTTATCCGCTTGCAGAAGTGGTAATAAGGATATTTCACGAATACGGAGCGGAGGAGAGAAAGAACAGGAACAAGGCGAGAATGAAGTTTCTTATAGCGAGAATCGGTTTTGAAAAATTCAAAGGGCTTGTTTTGTCGGAATTTGAGCGAATTAAAAGGCTAAATCCTGTAAAAGAAGACCTTGAGAAATACATAGAAAGCTTCCCGCAACCTGCACCATCGAAAAGCGGAAGGGAGGGCGGAGAAGAAAACACAAGACGCCTCAGAAACTCGGTTCATAGACCCAATCCGAACGACGATCTATATAGGCTTTTTCTCCAGAAATACACATTCGGCCAGAAGCAGGATGGATACATTGGGGTTTATGTGAAACCGCCTATAGGCAATCTAAGCCCCGACGAATTCAGGTTTATTGCAGACTTATGCGAACTCTATGGCGGGGGATATGTGAGAATAACGCCCCATCAAAAAATTCTTGTACCCTGGGTCGGCGAGGAATTCCTTTACGATATTTATATGGAACTAAAAAAACGCGGATTTGTGGGCGGTATAAATGAGGCCATGCGCGAGGTTGTGTCCTGCCCCGGCGCTTACTCCTGCAAACTCGCTGTTACACATCCATATAACCTTGCTCGATATATAGGCGAGAGGGTTGAAGACCTTGCCGGAGTGCGTGTGAATATATCGGGTTGTCCCAACAGTTGCGGTCAGCATCATGTCGGCGATATAGGATTTTACGGGGCATCCTCAAAGGTTGGGGGCAAACTCGCGCCTCACTACGTTGTTATGGTCGGCGGAAATCCATTCAAACAGGTGGAGAGATATGGTCAGGTCGTGGGAAAGGTTCCTGCAAAGAACGCCCATCTTTTTGTAAAAGCGGTTGTTGATTTTTGGAAAGGGAACAGGCAAAACGGAGAGGAGTTTTTTGAGCTTGCCGATAGGGTTGGCCTTGATGCTTTCAGGCGAATCCTTGCTCCATTTGTAAAAACGGAGCCCACTGACCCTGAAATCTATGCAGAGCCTGGAATAGCTGAGGAGTTTAAAATGGAGGCGGAGTCGAGGGGAGAATGTATGGGAAGTCTGCTTGATGTTATGGCGATTAATCTTTTTGATTCTATAAGAAATATCTATGAGGCGGAAGACGATATGGAAGAGGAAAATTGGGGGGAAGTTAAAAGAAAATGTCTCGATTCAATACCAAAATGTGCAAGGATGTATATTTACCTTGACGGTATTGAACTAGAGAGAGATGAAGAAATACTTAGTGAATTCACTGCACGAATAGCTCCTAGAGGCTGGCTTTGCCACGACTGGTCCGATATTAAAGAAAAATACCTCAAATGGAAGAATTCCGAAGATTCAAAAACCGTTGCGGAAGAGATATATAAATACACGAAAGGGTTTGTAAGTGATTGCGATAAAGCATTTGTTAGATTGCAGCCGAACCTCAAAATTCAAGCATGCTTAAAAGAGGGTGAGGAAGCACATATTCCGGGAGAATAGAGCTAATTTTTAATATTTCTAATTAGTTATGCTCCTCTGTTTCCTCATGGGTGGCGATTTGGGTAGCCAAAAGCTCATAATCCACTAAGTCCTCCATAGCCCTTTTGATTGATTCCTTGGGATGAACATATCTCATACTCATAG
>JBLNAE010000208.1:0-13330 GCA_050259195.1 Ignavibacteriales bacterium | reverse complement strand
TAGTTAAATCCCCTCAGGATGGAAGCACATTAGGGGGAGGGTTGGTTGTTGTCCAGTTTGAAACAAAGAACTTCAAACTCGAAAACTTCACTAATCATACCGCCGTAAAAAACGATGAGGGTCATATCCATATGCAGCTAGATAATAATCCCTATATTACTCATGCGACGGATATTCCACAAATATTTGGTGATGTTAGTCCTGGTCTACACACTCTAACTTTATGGCTGGTTCATAACAACCACACCCCACTCGAACCGCCGGTGAAACAGGTTATACATTTTACAATGGGAGGGGAGAAAGAAGGTGCCAAAGCTCAGTAAGCATTGTCCTCTAAACAGCTTCGGAAAAACTAAACTTAAACCCATACCCACCATTACCCGATGCAGAGAGGGCGGAGATGCCTTCTCTGCACATACTTTTAGCGAAGGTCTATTAGCAGACTGCACTTAGCTATAATCATCTGATTGATAAAAATTCCCTGACTAATTCCTTCGGCTCCTTTACTGATCCTAAATCAAGTACCGGCGCTACGGCGTAAGCGCCCGCCATTAAATACTCGGCGGCTTCATAAGGACTCATCATATCGGTTGGAATGAATTTTATCCTCGGAAATGCTCTTCTAAGAAACGCAAACCAGCTTAATTCTCCCATTTGTTCACGGGGGAAAAGGCTTATTGCATTTGCCCCCAAATTGTGTGCGTTAAAAACCTCAGTGGGGGTAAACGCGCCTGAGGCATGAAACACGCTTCTCTCTTTGCACCTTTTTATAACTCCTTTCTCTACATGCACGGAGAAAATAAATATCGCCCCTGCCTTTATCGCAATCCTCGATTCCTTCTTTGTCGAAATGGAAAAGACGCCCAGATTTCTCTGTTCCTGTCTTTTAAGAGACTTAAGCAAATCCTTAGCGTCGGGGATTTGGAAATCAACCCCAATCAGGTTAAATCCGCTCTCCCGGATTAGATTAGATACTTCTAACAGGGATTCAGTTGAATCTCCGGTGAGCAAAAAGAATATTCTTTCCTTTTCAATTAGTTCCAACGTTTGTTTGTATATTTCTTTGGGTGTGGGTTCGGTGTGCTTTCGAGACATTATTTATTTAGTTATTTAACCATGAATGAACGCAGATATACAAGAATAGAATAATAATGTAGGGGCAGGTTTCGAACCTGCCCCTACTACTAAAGATTTGCTCTTTCCATTCGTGACCATTTGTGCTAATTCGTGGCTAGTTTAACTTAATCGGAGGGGGTGGGATTCGAACCCACGAGGGCCCAAAGGGCCCTACCGGTTTTCGAGACCGGCGCCTTCGACCACTCGGCCACCCCTCCAGCACGGCAATTCATAAATTATACCATTTCAATGTTGAAATGCTTTATAGGGGTGGAGTAACCCCGCCCCTGTGATAAAACTTTCTAATTCTACCGCCAAGAATTTTGGAAAACCCATTGAGTGTGTTAACTTTTTCTACTGTGAAGAAGAATTCTTTTTCAGAAAAAGCAAGAGAGCAGATAACGGGGACTATAAAAGAGTCTTTGGGAAACGAAGTCTTTTTCGTGGGCTTTCCTGATGAAAATGGAATCATTGATGGCGTGAGGGTTGCCGCTCGTGGAAACGATTATTCCGTTCCTGCCATAGTCCATTCCGCTAAATCGGGAGAAGTGGTAATACACAACCATCCTTCGGGTGATTTAACTCCTTCGGATGAAGACATCCACATAGCAGGGGTGTTTGGGAATTTAGGGGTTGGCTTCTACATAGTAAATAATGGTGTGTCGAAGGTCTATGTCGTAGTCGAGCCGTTAGCGAAAGAAGAGCTGAAAAAACTCAATACGGAAGAGATGAAGAAAATTCTCCTTCCCGAAGGCGAGATTGCAAAGGCGATGAGTTCTCAATACGAGCTTCGCCCGGAGCAATTAGATATGGTCGAAGCTGTGACTTCCGCTTTTAATAATGGACTAATCTCGCTTATTGAGGCCGGAACAGGAACGGGAAAAACGCTTGCTTATTTAATACCTGCGATCTACTGGTCTCTCCTAAACGGTGAAAGGATAGTCGTCTCGACGAATACAATTAACCTTCAGGAACAGCTTACCCAAAAAGATATTCCCCTTGTCCACCGCAGTTTATCTGAGAAGTTTAAATATTCGCTTGTAAAGGGGATGGGAAATTATCTCTGCCTTCTTAGAGCCGAGACTGTTACAGACGGACTTTTAGACCTTGCCGAGGATGAGGAGATAGATACTCTGAGGAGTATTGTCGAGTGGTCAAAGGTCACTCAAGACGGCTCTCTTTCGGATTTAAACTTCAATCCACCTGAAGATGTCTGGGATAAGGTCGCTGCAGAGAGCGAGAGTTGTCTTCGCGCAAGATGCCCTCATTACTCAAAGTGCTTTTTCTATAAGGCGAGAAGAGAACTCTCTTCCTCGCAGATTCTCGTTGTAAATCACCATCTGCTTTTTTCCGATTTGTCTATAAGAGGGGCAAGCGAAGAGAGCGAGACCGGGATTCTTCCAGCCTACAAAAACGTGATTTTTGACGAGGCTCATCACATTGTAGATGCCGCAACGTCTCATTTTGGAATGAGGACTACCAAGTATGGGATTATAAGGATGCTCAGGCGTCTTAAAAGAAGGGGAAGCGGGGGCGAGATGAAGGGTCTCATATTCTATACGGCCTCTCTTGCGACAAAGCTTCAGAAATATTTTAGAAAAGGAATTTTAAGCACCGTACTAAGGAGAGTGGAGGAAATCCTTTCTCCTCAGGTTGATAGGGTTGAAGAATATGTAAGAGACGCCTTTGATGCTCTTTACTATTTTGTAATCCCCATGATAAAGGAGGGAAACTCGGAAGAAATTAGTCTCAGAATCACGGATGGAGTGAGAGAAAAAGAAGGATGGGAGGAGATTGATAAGAAATTTTCCCTTCTTAGAATCAAGTTGAAGGAGTTGCACGAAGAGGTAAAGACGTTTGTAGAGGTGCTCGCGGACTATGAAATTGAGCCGGATGTTGCAAGGGTTCTTGTAGAATTTAAGGGGATTGCGAATAAGCTCGACTTTTACTCAGACGTTATCCGTTCTTTTCTCGATTCAGAAGAAGATGAGTACGTAAGGTGGGTTGAAGGAAGGGTGAGAAGAGGAGAAATCATATCCGGCATTGGTCTTTCGCCTCTTGATGTTTCCCCTCAATTGAAAGAGAAACTCTATTCAAGATGCCAAACGGTTGTAATGACTTCCGCTACGCTTGCTGTAAAGAAGAGTTTTAACTTCCTAAAATCCGGACTGGGCTTAGAGGAGAACGAAAGGGTAACTGATCTCATTCTTCCGTCTCCTTTCAACTACAAAGAGCAGGCGCTTCTCGCAATTCCTACGGACATTCCAGAGCCGGTGGAAAGAGGGTATTCTGAAAAACTCTCTCCCATTATACTGGAAGCCGTAAAGGCGTCTCGCGGGAATGCGCTTATTCTCTTTACGTCTTATTCTCTTCTTGATGCGGTTTATAAAAAGATTGGAGAGGAACTCGGAGAACTCGGAATTATCCCTTTAAAACAGGGAAACCTTCCGAGAGCGAGGCTTCTTGATAGATTTAGAATTGAGGACAATTCCGTGCTTTTTGCAACCGATAGCTTCTGGGAAGGCGTAGATGTTCCGGGCGATGCGCTGAGGCTGGTTATAATCACAAGGCTTCCATTTAAGGTTCCCACGGAGCCTATTATTGAGGCGAGGGTTGAGCACATGGAGAGTCGGGGCATAAATTCGTTTATTGAATACACAGTTCCCGTTGCGGTTCTTAAGTTCAAGCAGGGCTTTGGAAGGCTTATAAGAACCAAGACAGACAGGGGCGTGGTTTTAGTTCTCGATAAAAGAATAATAAGCAAGCACTATGGGAAATTCTTTCTCGATTCGCTTCCAAAATGTAAAAAGGTTACGGGATTAGCCGAAGAGGTGATAAAGGAGCTTGAACTTTTCTTTGAATACTAGAATTACACGCTAATTGACACGGATGGAAAGAAAATGCTAGTTTTTGGTCATGGATAAAAATGCAGACGGCTAGAAAATAATGTCAAATGCTGAGACGCGATTCCCATCCCCATAAGAAAAGGAATTTCTAGTGAGTGGGGAGACTTGCATTACCCTTTATCTAGATGAAGCAAAATATCACAAAAAGGAGTCATTATCTTCATCTTCCGCAGTTATATTTAAATTCATTTTTAGTAAATGATGCGTTTTGGGTCTATTACAAAAATGGTAGCGAACCAGTTCCTCAAACACCTGTTAATACTTGCGTTGAAAAGCATATCTACAACTTCAAGAACCTAGACGGATCCATCAATGATTCTATAGAAAAAGAGCTCGGAAAAACCGAAGGTAATGTAAAAAATATTATTGAAAAATTGTTAAAACCAAGAGCTCGACTAGAAGCTAATGATATTTCTGAACTAGCAGTTTTCCTATCTTTTATGGCCACAAGAGTTTCTAGAACTATTAATCTTGCCAGAGAAATAGGTAAGGAAGTTGCTCTAAACATTTTGAAAAAGACCTCTCAAAACCGAGATGAAATTGAAAAGGTTTTAAATTCTATAGATGTGGATAAGGAATTCACCGTCGGCAAGTGCAAAAATGCTTTGAGAATCCAGAAGAACATTTCAAACTATCAATTAATGAAAGGTTTGCTATGGGTATGAGTCTACTAATATCTAAAAATATATATTACGAACTAATGGATATAAATTGGTGCCTTTGTAAAGCTCCGTCCGATTGTTATTTTGTAACGAGCGATGCTCCGTTGGTTCCATTTGTGCTAGATAATGATGGTAGAGCATTGATTGGAGCCGGATTTGGGCTTGATAATGTAGAAGTTTCCTTACCAATATCACCTTTTCTATGTCTGTATATGAGTCGTAAACGTATGCAAGGACACCGAGCCGTAAATAATAAATTTGTTATGGAAATTAACCGAAGAACAGCTTGGAATGCCGAAAGATTGATAATCTCTCATATAAAAACAAAATACGTAAGAGAGCTTTCTTCTTGGGCTTCTAAATCTTTATCTATACCTAAAATAGATAAAAAGTTATTTGAACAACATTTTTTATCAGGACATTCGAAATCTTAGGATAATCCACAGCAAAAGTGGTGTCAAAAATCTTAAATGTTGTAGAAGACAATGACATACATTTAAATTGACAACACTCCGAGCCTCAGAAATACTTTAACTTAACCCTCCTTGTGTTGAGGAGCCGTGTTATCCCATAAATTAATCATAAAGTATTTAACTATTATTGGAGCTACTGTATCCAAAGAGGGGGCAAAAGCAGTCTCTGCAGTCTGGACGTTTCCTGCGGTTATCCTTTCTGCGATGCTGATTGCATGGGCGGCGGAAGCGGCTCAGTTTCTTATCTCTCAGGGGCTTGCCCTTGCGATACTCGCGTGGCTTCAGACGCTTCCTGAGTTCGCGGTAGAGGGAGTAATCGCCTGGGCTGCGGGAAAAGACCCGGAAAAGGTCCATCTTGCTACCGCCAATCTCACAGGTGCAATACGCCTTCTTCCGGGGCTTGGCTGGCCCCTTATTTTCTTTACGGCATTTATTTTTAATAAAATTAAGACCGGAAAAAACCTTAAAGAGATAGTTCTCGAAAAAGAGCACTGCGTGGAGGTTCTCGCCCTATTTCCTCCTCTTATTTACTTCGGAGTAATATTCCTTAAAGGGACTTTTAACATAATAGATAGCCTGGTACTTATTCTGATATACTCCGCTTATCTCTACTTTCTGAATAGAGTTCCCCCTCAGCAAGCCGAAGGAATAGATGAACTTGAACCCATTCCCAGAAAAATCCTTTTTTTTAAGCCGCTATTTAGAAACTCTGTAATCATCGGACTGTTTTTTGGGGGTGGCTTAATCCTGTTTTTTGTAGCGAAGCCTTTTCTCCAAAGCATGTTGGGCCTTGCCCTGACGTTAGGGGTTTCTGAATTCGTCTTTATCCAATGGGTCGCTCCTTTCCTGTCTGAATTTCCCGAGAAGGTCAGCGCGTTCTACTGGGCAAGGCAGGTAAAAAAGGCGTCTATCGCTCTAATGAATATGGTTTCATCCAATATTAACGAATGGACGATGCTTGCCGCCGTGATTCCGATTGTGTTTAGCATAAGCTCCGGCGGCTTCTCTACAATACATTTCGACCAGTTCCAGCTTACGGAAATTCTCCTTACAATAGTTCAGTCGTTTCTTGCATTCCTGCTCCTTCTTAATATGAGATTTAGCTGGTATGAGGCTCTGGGGCTTTTTCTTCTCTGGGCAATTCAGCTTGTAGAACCGCACTTAAGAGAAGAGATGGTATTTATTTATGTTGCCTGGATAATATTCTGCTTTATTCAAGTCTTAGGGGGCTGGAGAAAGCCGGAGGCTTTTACGAATTTCTTTGAGATTCTAGTTCCAAAGCCGTCAAGCGAAGTAAGTCCTGAGGAAAGAAAATAAACAGGATACAAGACCAGGATACACAATACAGAATACAGGAGGTAGAAGTCAGAAGTATTCCCCTATATTCTGTATTCTGACTCCTGTATTCTGTATTCTGCGATTTTCTCTCTCGCTTCTAATACCTTTGCTATCACCGCCTCTATATTCTCTTCGTCTACGAAAGGCGAAAGTATATAAGACTTAAGCGCGACTACCGGCTCGCCGTATGTCGTATGGCGGTAGCAGTCGGTAAACGAAATAACTACGCCCCGACCGGCCATGGCCTCATCGTGGACGTATTTAGCGATGCGGCGGTTATAGTTGTTGTAACGAATGAGCGCATCACGGAATACCGGATCTGTTAGCTCCTGTTCTTTAATCTTGAACGTATTCACGCCATCGGGATACGCACGAAAGAGGGTTACCGTGCCGAAGTTGTCGCGATTGAGCACGGTTGTGTGAGCGTGTCCTTCTAAGTGCTCGCGGAGAAGCTGAGCCATCTCGACAATGTGTCCTAGAATCGCCCTCAGGCCTTGTTTCCCGAACAATCTCAGATTCGCAAGGGCCGCAAGCACTCCCGTGCCGCTCCGCGATGTCTCAAGCGTGTACATTCCCGGTCTGTGCTCGCCAAAGCGGTAGAGGTAGGGCATCCGCTCGTAAGAGCGCATAAGGAGTTCTATGTCTTTTCTATCTTTGAAAAGTACAAGGCTCGAAATGTAAGGCGTAAAACCTGTCTTATGAAAATCCACTCCGACTGAGTCAGCGAGATAGAGGTGACGAATTCTGTTGCACGCGCCCGCAAGCGCACGGACGGTGCGGGGCCGAAAGCCCAGCGGATTTGCCTCAAAAGGATAATCGTTAAACACAGACCACGCCCAGCCAATCACGGCATCTACATGAACGTGAGGATGGTAGGGTAAATTAAACTCTTCTATCAAATCATCGCGCAGTCTTACGACCTCTTCTAAGTCGTCGAGACCAAATGCATCTGTTGTGCCCATGGTGCAGATAAAGCCGGCAATCTTCCTGCCCTCTGAGAGTACCTCATGCGCCGCCTTGCTAAGCGCCTTCATATCCATTTCGTTTCTCATATTTGTTGGGATTGTAACTAGATTTTTCGTGCCTAAACCCAACCAGCCCGCGACGTTATAGCGGCAGTAGTGGCTGCAATCACTCCCAAAAATCACCGCATCCTCGCGCACCCCGTTTTCCATCGCATTGGGAATCGCCTTTTCAATCCCCACCTTTATCCCATACAACTCCGTGCCCGTGCCGCCAAATGTAAACACGCCGGACGACTGTGCGGGGTTGTATCCTATCAGCCTTGATGTCATTGCCGCGACCTCGGCCTCGGCGAATGCGATCTTATGACTGTGTTCGTCTGATGCCAGATTCGGGTTTGCAAGCCCTGCCAAAAGAATGCCGACCAGAGAGGCAATCGAAGGCGGCGGTACGACGTTCTGGTGAGTGCGCGGATGTCCCCATATGGTCATGCCTTCCAAATAACCGACAATCGCCGCCGTCACGTCCTCTAATGATGATGCCTCTTCGGGCAGATGCGCCCCCTGTGCAGCCGTATAATCCAACTTTTCCCGCGTGCCCAATACTGTCAGTTCACCTTTGAGCGCATCCACTCCATCTAACGCGCGCATGACAGTATGGACCAGGTAGGATTCGTGGACGCGGTCGCTTACAGGCTGCGGAAAAGAGAGTCGGATTTTATTTAGTATATCGCGGTAGGGTACGGGCATGATTGATTTCTCATTAAGAATAGCTCAATTTGGGGTTTGTGGCAAAGCTGATGAGAGTATGGGCGAACGGCCTTCGGTGAGAGAAATTCTCTCATAAATTCAATTCATTACCATTGCATAGAACCCCCCGATTTTTTTGACACTCAGTTGCCACTCGTATACACTTTATAGGTCTTTTATATAGATATTAGGAGGTGTGTATTTAAATGGCAACTACTTCACAAATAGTGCCTGTAAATATTGAAGATGAGATGAAAGAATCCTATCTCAGCTACTCAATGAGCGTCATAATTGGGCGTGCCCTTCCTGACGTGAGAGACGGATTAAAGCCCGTCCACAGGCGTATTCTCTACGGTATGTATGAGCTGGGAAACGAGTGGAATAAACCATATAAAAAGTCGGCAAGGATTGTCGGAGACGTTATGGGTAAATATCACCCGCATGGAGACGCGGCGATATACGATACGCTCGTGAGGATGGCCCAAGATTTCTCAATGCGCTATCCGCTCGTAGACGGTCAGGGCAACTTCGGCTCTATTGACGGGGACCCGCCTGCGGCTATGCGATACACAGAAGTAAGGCTTGCAAGGATTGCAAGCGAGATGCTGGACGACATAGACAAAGAAACGGTGGATTTTCTCCCCAACTACGATGGAAGCGCGGTTGAACCGACAGTTCTTCCGGCGAAGATTCCGAATCTTCTCTTAAATGGCGCCTCTGGAATCGCAGTCGGCATGTCAACGAACATTCCGCCGCACAATCTAAGAGAGCTTATAGACGCTGTAATCGCTCAGATTAAAAAGCCCGACATTTCACTGGGTCAGCTTATGAAACATATTCCCGGACCGGACTTCCCCACGGGCGGCTTTATTTGTGGAAGAGAAGCGATAAAAGAGGCTTATGCTACGGGGCGTGGGATTATTAAAGTCAGGGCTAAGGCAAAGATTGAGAGGCAAAAGAAGAATGACAAAGAAAGCATCACAATCACCGAGATTCCTTACCAGGTCAATAAATCAAAGCTGATTGAGCGCATTGCAGACCTTGTAAAGGAGGAAAAGATCGAGGGTATCTCAGACATACGCGATGAGTCGGATAGAGAGGGAATAAGAATCGTTGTAGAACTAAAGCGAGGTGAGAATCCAGAGATCATATTGAATCAGCTCTATAAACATACTCCGATGGATACGTCTTTTGGAATCATAATGCTAGGGCTTGTGAGAAATCAGCCGAAGATTCTCTCCCTTAAAGAGCTAATAGCTCAGTTTATAGATCACAGAAAAGAGATTGTAACCAAAAGAACCGAATTCGAGCTACGCAAAGCCGAAGAGAGGCTTCACATATTAGAAGGCCTCAAGATTGCGCTTGATAATCTCGATCGGGTGATTTCATTGATTCGAAGCTCTGCGAGCCCTGCTGAGGCAAAAGAGGGACTGATTTCTAAATTTTCCCTCTCGGACATACAGGCTCAGGCGATTCTTGATATGCGACTCCAGAGGCTTACCGCTCTTGAGAGAGAGAAGATTATTGAGGAAAGGAACGGGTTAATTAAAACGATTAGACATCTCCGAGAGGTCCTCGAAAAAGAGGAGCTTCTTTTTGATATTATCGTCACGGAGCTTGAGGATATTAAAAACCGATACGGTGATGAGAGGAGAACGGAGATTATTGATAGCGTTGAAGAGATTTCATTAGAAGACCTTATTGCTGATGAAGACATGGTTGTGACGGTTACACATGAAGGCTACATAAAGAATACCCCTCTCAGCGTTTATAGGAGTCAGAGAAGGGGTGGAAAGGGCAAAACGGGGATGAGCACAAAGGAGACGGATTTTGTAGAGACGATATTTGTCGCTTCTACCCACAGCTACGTCCTGTTTTTCACGAATCTTGGACGGTGCTACTGGCTAAAAGTCCATGGGATTCCCGAAGCTGGTCCTACGGGAAAGGGGAAGGCCGTAGTAAACCTTCTCAATCTCTCATCTGATGAGAAAATTGCCGCGGTACTCCCTGTGCGTGAGTTTAAAGAAGATAAGTTTGTCATTATGGCTACGAAAAATGGCCTGGTGAAAAAGACGGAGCTTATGGCGTATTCAAACCCGCGCGCGGGCGGTATAATAGCCGTGAATGTACGCGACGGCGATGAGCTTATCGGCGCTGAAATTACGGGAGGAAACAATGAAATCCTCCTTACGACCCGGTTCGGCCAGGCCATCAGGTTTAATGAAGGGGAAGTGAGAGAAACCGGAAGAGGAGCAACTGGTGTTATAGGGATTAGGCTTGAGGAGAATGATGAGGTTGTCAGTCTTGAGGTGATTGAGAATCAGAATGCCCAGATTCTCACCGTTACTGAAATGGGATATGGAAAAAGAACCCCCGTTTCTGAGTATAGACTTACGGCACGCGGAGGGAAAGGGGTCATTACGATTAAGACCACAGGAAAAAATGGTCGCGTGGTAGGCGCGTTTCAAGTGACGGATGATATGCAGGTAATACTGATTACGACCCATGGAAAAATAATTCGAATGGAGGCTTCGGAGATCAACGTTTACAGAAGAGGCACACAGGGACTTAGACTTATTGATTTTGAATCGGAGGAAAGGGTTGCTGCTGTGGCGAAGGTTATTGATAGGGATTAGGTTTGTAATCCCCCTTATTCTAATACTCGCATGCTCTCAAGATTCCGGCTCGCTTTTTGATGACGGACAGAAGCTCTGGCAGGAGGGGGAGTATGAAAAGGCCGCTCATAAGTTTGAAAAATCCATTGAGACAGACTCTGGGGGGCCACTCGTGCCGGAAGCGCTCTTTATGGTGGGTACGATTTATTACAATCTGGATAAATATAACAAAGCCATCACGGCTTATGAAAGGCTAAGGACGGATTTCCCGGAGGATAGGAACATATCACGTGTAAATGAAAATCTGGGGAAGATGTATATGGACCTTAAAAAATATGACAAGGCCATCCCGCTTTTTGAGGAGCTTCTGGCTAGATCTCCCCTTTACGATAGAAGGAGTCAGGTAAAACTCCTCCTTGCCGAGAGCTACCTTAAATCCGGAAGGGCACAGGAGGCAAAAAGCGCATACAGAGGGCTTTTAAATTCGGTCTTTCGTGAGCAGGCCCTATTTGTGCTTGCCACGATTTATCAATCCGAGGGGAATTGTGAAGAGGCTGTTAGCTTGTTTGAAGAGGTTTCAAAAGATAGCCCGTATTATCTGGATGCCAAGCTCTCGGAAGCCGACTGCCTCCAAGAAGAGAAAAAGGTGGATGATGCAATCCGCGTTTTAAGCGATCTCACCGCCGACGCTCCTCAATACAAGTCACTGATAGAACTCCAAATTAGCCGCATAAAGCAGAAGCATTCAGGGATTTCTATGGATGCTGAGAAAAAGAAATAAAGAGTTAGCCACGAATGAAAGTGCAAAGAAGAATACAGTAGTCAGAATATAGAATATAGGGACATACTTCTGACTTCTAGCTCCTCTATTCTATATCATGCATCCCTTTGAGGAAATCATGGTTCGAGAAATAGAAAACGTCTTTTCCAAACTATACGGATACAGATGCTTTGGCTGCGATCCGGCTAATGATTTGGGGCTTAGGATGAAGCTATTGGCAGATGACAAAAAGGGAGAGGTCTTTGCGAAGATAAAGCCTGAAGACCGTTTCTCCGGTTTTCCCGGCATCCTTCACGGTGGGATTCAGTGCGTTTTGATTGACGAGGTAGCGTTCTGGGCAATGTTCGATAGGATAAAGAAAATAGGAGTTACGGTTAAAATTGAAATGGAATTTTTAAATACGGTCGGAATCTCTTCTCCCGTCGAGGTCAGGGGCAAGATAGATAAGATAGAGGGACGGGACATTTTCATCGCTGTAGACATATTGAACGAGAGGAATGAGGTTTGCACTCGCGGCAGGGTTGTTTATCATATCGCTAAAAAAGAGACTGTATTTAAGATATGGGGAAAAGAGATATTCACCCAGGAGTTCTTGAAATACTTAGAGGACTAAAGATGATTAAACTCTACGATCATCCAATCTCTGGAAATTGCTATAAGGTAAGGTTAGCCCTGAATCAGCTTGGGATAAGGTATGAAAAAATAAACGTAGATATTTTTAAAGGGGAGCAGAGTAACCTTGAGTTTGTATCGCTTAATCCAAACAAGAAGGTTCCTGTTCTCGTTGACGGAGATTTTGTTTTATGGGAATCAAATGCAATACTTCTTTATCTCGGAAGGAAATTTGCTCCAAACCCCCTTTATTCGGAAGATCCGAAGGTTTTTGGTCTCATATCTCAGTGGTTATTCTTTGGAAAGACAACTGCTGACCCTAGCCTTGCGAGGGCGCGTTTTATGACGAGATTCGTTCTGTAGCCGATGGTCTCTATGAGGTAACACTGATGTTACCATGTTAATTCTCTACCTATCCCAAGCAGAACCCTGCGAGTCAAAACCTCAATGCGTCCATCAACAGTCAATAGAACCTCATTAGCCGTTTCCCCGTATTTTATCCATTTCCTATCTACTGCATAACCCAGACCAGAATCGAAAAGGGAGTCCTGAATGTAATGCGGGGCGTCGTTATTCAACTCTATAAAAAGTAGGTCTAGCCTCTGACATATGAGCGGATTACCCACAGATAGATCATATAATTTTTGCAGGATCATATCGGCTACAGTCTTAACCTCATTAGCTAAATGCATATAAATTCTCCCCAAAAAAAACGAGGGCCTTACCATGCCACCTTTTCGCGCCCTCGCCTTCGAGTCGGTATTTACATTATTATGCAAGATATATGCCAGTGAAATATCCTTATATTTTCAGACGATGGATTTTAGAATAGGTGTAAGATGTCCTATATTCTGACGGTAGAATTCTAACTATTACTGAGCTATGGCTGTATGTATTTGCCTCAGATATTAGATAAGAATCAGGTGGCTATGATTAGGACCTGTCTATGTGAGAGAGTGGATAAGTTGGAACAGATTTAGACGGGGTTTAATCACTACGTCTTAAAAACTAATTGAAATATCTGACTGAGCTCCTCTTCTGTAGGCTTCCAATTGTTCTTAACCATGTTTCTTCTCTTGATAAATCGGGATTTTGCGTCTATCACGTTATCTGGT
>JBLNAE010000207.1:0-13546 GCA_050259195.1 Ignavibacteriales bacterium | reverse complement strand
CCAGAGTGTTAACCCTGGAAGAAGAGGATTTACTTCTAGCTAATGCCAAGGAGCCTCTAAAAAGTATGATACATATAGCGATATATTCAGGACTCAGGTTGAATTCAATCAGAACCCTTAAATGGACGTGTGTTGACTTTAACTCAAATACAATAACCATAGAAGCTACATACTCAAAGAACAAGAAAACCCATATCATACCCATGAACGCCACTGTCAGAAAGGTGCTACTGGAAGCCAAACTTAGGTGTGGTAATAGCGAATATGTTTTGCCTGGTGCCATAGCATTGGATGTAACAACACTGTGCCATAAGTTTGTTCAATTGTGTAAAAGGCTGGGTGTTCAGGGAATGGGTTTTCATGGTTTGAGGCATACATGCGGAACTAGATTAGCTGAAATGGGAAAGGATATATCAACTATTTCTAAGGCATTGGGACATTCAAGTATCAACATGAGTATGAGGTATGTCCACCCCAAAGAATCAGTGAAGAGAGCTATGGATGACTTAGTAAATTACAGAAGTTTTGCTACCAGTTTCGCTACCAATGAAGGTTTGGAATATCCTAAGTAGCCTTAGTTATTGCGGTTATTAGAGAAAGGCAAGTAATTATTAATTAATGAAAGGGCGAAGAAATGGTATGGTTGCCAAAAAGAAGGCATTTATCTCTTGAGCGGAATCCGTATAGTAACTGTCTTTCCTTTTCCAGACGTACCACTGATTTTGAGTTCTCCCCTTAAAAGAAGAGCACGCTCTTGCATCCTCAAAACTCCAAGAGATCCAGTTTTACTTTTTATAGTTCCCTTTCCGTTATCTTTAACTTCCAGTATCAGGTTACCGGCCTCCTCCCTCAAGCTTATGTTGACTCTGGTTGCGCTTGCATGATGGCCTGCATTGGTCAAGGCATCCTGAACAATACGGAAAATCGCCGTTGACTGCTCTTTATCCAAAGTGATATTCTTCGGGATTGAGGTAAATTCGCATCTAATTCCCATTCGAGTCTGAAATTCCTGCGCTTGCCATTCAATGGCCGCCGTGAGACCAAGGTCATCCAACACTCTTGGTCTTAATTCCGTGGAAATCTCCCGCGCCGTTTGGATAGTGGTATCAATGAGTTTTGACATTGATGTTATTTTCTCCAATAGAAGGGAACGCGGCACCTTATTGCCCGCATCAGATAATTTTTTATCCAACCATGATAGATTCATTTTTAAACCTGCCAACGCCTGACCCAGCTCATCATCCCCATTTTTACGCCCTCCGAGATGATTATAGAACAACTTAAAAAGTGAATTCAATAGGAAATTTTCGGGATAGTAGAAATAGATAGTTTCTGGGAGTTATTTCGGTCTCTGAAGTGCTACTGGCTTTCCCAAATATCGGTGGGTTTCACAAATACCGATTGCCCCCGCCTCTCTATTTACTTACCTTTAAAAGACGGCTCCCTTTTTTCAAGAAAAGCTTTCATCCCCTCAATTCTATCTTCACTCTCGAAACAAAGGGAAACGAGGGTTTTTTCAAGAAGGAGAGCCTTTTTGAGGTCCATTTCTGAGCCTGTGTTAATTGCAACCTTTGCAAGCCTTACTGCCTTGGGTCCTCTTTTTGCAATCATGCGGGCAATATGCCTTGCTTCTTCCATTACTCTGCTGTGTGGAACTACTCTTTCCACAAGACCGATTCTAAGTGCTTCCGTTGCATCTATCATCTCTCCGGTAAAGATAAGTTCCTTTGTTTTTCCAAGTCCTAGTACCCTCGTTGTTCTCTGAGTTCCACCCCAATTCGGAAATATTCCGAGTTTTACTTCAGGGAAACCGAATTTTGATCTCTCAGAAGATATTCTAATATCGCAGGCAAGTGCAAGTTCGCATCCACCTCCGAGGGCATATCCGTTTATTGCCGCAATGCATGGACTTGGATCACTTTCAATGAGTTCAGTGACCTTGAGCGCAAGGTCCACGTATTCCTGAAACTCTCTGTCTTTCATCCTTGACATCTCTTCAATATCCGCTCCGGCGGCAAAGGCTTTATCTCCTGCGCCTGTGACAATTAGTGCTTTTAAGTCCTCACCAGGAAGTATATTCTCGAAAAATTCTCTCAGTTCACGAAGTGCCTGCCAGCTAAGAGCATTGAGCACCTTTGGACGGTTCATTGTAAGAATCCCGATGTCGTCAGATTCCCTTTCATAAATGATAAATTCAAATCTCATCACAGTCCTCCTTTTTAAGAAACTCGGCATAATCTTAGATTATGCCGCTGGCTGATTAGTGGGTTTTTAATCCCGTATGGAATGAGCGCGTGAATTACACAGACTTGTGCGGATAGCCACGGCTTTGCTTTCTCATTAATTAACCTCTCTCTGGAGTCCGCCATGGAGATCATCAGAGTAATTTTCTTTTATAGTCAGAATTTCGTCTAGAATGTCGAAAAAGGTGTCCACTAAATTTGGGTCAAAGTGTTTCCCCTTCCCTTCTTTTATTATGCTTAGTGTCTTGTCCAAGTCAAAAGCCGGTTTGTATTCCCTACGGGTCAAAAGGGCATCAAAAACATCTGCAATAGCTACAATTCTTCCCGCAAGTGGTATGTTCTCTCCCACTATACCATAAGGATAACCACCGCCGTCGTACTTTTCGTGGTGTGATATAGCAATTTCCTCAGCCATCCTAAGTAAAGGGGAAAAAGAACCCGCCATAATACGCGCCCCCATTACCGTGTGCTGTTTCATTATTTCAAACTCATGTAGGGTTAGCTTCCCAGGCTTTAGTAAAATTGAGTCGGGGATACCTATCTTCCCTATGTCATGCATCGGGCTTGCAAGCTTTATAAGTTTCACTTCCCCTTCGGGTAGTCCAAGCTTTCGTGCTAAAGCTCCAGAGTAACCACTTATTCTGTGGATATGTGATGCAGTATCCTTATCCTTGTACTCCGCTACAATGGATAGCCTGAAGATTATTTCTTCATGAGCATGAGAAATTTCTTTATTTGCCTCTTCCAGCTTCTCCAACGATTCTCTTAGGGCTTTTGTTCTCTGCTGTACGGTCTCTTCAAGAACCCTGCTGTAGTCTTTAATTTGTATCTCTGAGGCTATTCTTTGTGCCACGAGAGATAGCACTCTTATGGTTTCCTCGCTTACATCACTTCTTACCCCAAAGGCACAAAGAGCTCCAATTACATCCCTATTTATACTTTTAAGAGGGACACATATATAACTCAGATTGAGATTAAACTGCTTTGCCATCTGCGGATCATCTACCGCTATTAGCGGTTCCCCGGTTTTAACCACCCTTCTAATGGGACCATTATGGGATAAGAAAGTATAAAATTCCCTATCGTCACCCAGATTATAGCTTGCTTTTACTTGGAAGATATAGTTTTCTACTAACACTATAGCTACTTTTTTCATGCCCGTAAGTTCTGCTGTCCTTTTAGCAAGTTCATTTAAAACACTACTTCTATCAATAAACCGCTCTGAAAAGGTGGTAAGCTCAAACAAAGACTTTATAGTATCTTGATATCTTTTTACCTCATCGTTCAGGGTCTTTACCTTGAGGAGAGACTTTACTCTCGCAATAAGTTCCCTCATATGAAAAGGCTTGCTCAGGTAATCATCGGCTCCAGTTTCTATTCCCGCTATTTTGTTTTCTATTTGACTTAAGGCAGTAATCATAACGATAGGTATATGTCTTGTTTTTTCATCTTCTTTTAAAATCCTACAGACCTCATAACCATCCATATCCGGCATCATAACATCAAGGAGAATAATATCAGGCTTTCTCTTTGAGATTTTCTCAAGGGCTTCCCTGCCGTTTCTTGCCTTTTCGATCTCGTATCCAAGGGGAACTATAAGGGTCTCTACCAGCTCTAGATTCATCTCTTCATCGTCAACCATCAATACAATGGTTTTTTTACCATTTACTTTCCCTGCTACGCCATCCATTACACTCTCCTTATTTCTTATGCCACACAATTCCTTCCTCAGTCTTTTTATCGTTCTCAACAACTAATATGAGTTATCTCCTTCTCCACATATCCTCTCCGTAGTAAGTTCTATAGCCTTCTCTTCTCCTTCAGCTCTAAAGTCAACCGAAGCAGAGAGCTTCTCCAATTCTTTTCCAGATTTTGCCCCTAGTGGAAGAGTAAACGTGAATTTACTCCCCTTACCGTATTCACTCTCAGCCCATATCCTACCCTCCTGCAATTCAACCAGCTTCCTTGAAAGTGCAAGCCCAAGCCCGGTCCCCTGATATCTCTTGGTTGTTCCCTTATCTATCTGCTCAAATTCCTTAAATAGCTTCCCCATGTCCTCAGCTTTTATCCCTATCCCCGTATCTTCTACACTCACCTCCAGGAAATCCCCCCCTCCTTGAACCAACCTTGCTTTTACTGAAACCCCACCATCTTCTGTAAACTTAATAGCGTTCGAAAGCAGGTTGTACACAATTTGCTTGAATTTTGCCCCGTCCGCCCAAATTGTTTTAACACCTTCCTCTATAAAAAACTCCAGCTTTAAACCCTTCTCAAATGCGGAGGTCTTTACAATCATCTCAACCTCTGATAAAGCCTCAGCAGGAGAGAATTCTTCAAACCGAAGCGTCATCCGTCCGGATTCTATCTTTGATAAATCCAGTATATCGTTTATAAGTTGTAGGAGATGGCGTCCGCTTGTAAGTACATTGTTTATATATCTTTTTTGCTTTTCATTCAGATCTCCGGAAGTCTCTTCGAGGAGTATTTCGGAGAAGCCAATAATATAGTTCAATGGCGTCCGGAGTTCATGGGACATGTTAGCCAAGAATTCCGATTTGTGACGGTCTATCTCCTTAAGCTGGATATTGGCTTGGACCAATTCTTTGGTTCGTTCCGCCACCTTGGCTTCCAATTCATCGCGTGCCTCCCGCACTGCCTCCGCCTGCTGGGCATTATTGATTGCTACCTCTATTTGCTGTGCTACGATTTCCAGCAGCTTTAAGTCTTCTTCATCAAAAGCATTTTTCCCTAAAGAATTTATATTTATAGTTCCTATCGTTTTGTTTTGAAAGCGAATAGGCATAGAAACATAGCTCTTTGTTCCTACTTCTCCTCCAGCCGGGCCAATAGCTGTATCTTGGTCTACGTTCGCGCAATACATAGGTTTCTGTTCTACGATTGTCTTCCATGTAGCACCTTTTGGATATGGGATTCTTCTCACACGCTCAATAAACCAATCAAGGTAGCCTCTATAAGCCTTTAAAATCGCATCTTCTTCGACTAGGTAGATTGCAACGTGGTCTACCCCATCTATATTTTTGCTCATAGACTCAACGGCATTTTCCAGAACGTCTTGAGTATTGATGGATTGGTGAACACTCTGAGTCACTGTACTAATGATCGTCTCATAACGATTCTTTTTGGACAACTCTCTATACAGCTTTGCCTTTGCTATGGCTAAAGCGATTTGATTACCGATAGAAGAAAGTAAGTCTATCTCTTGCTTATTAAACTGACGTTCCTTATAACTTAGAAGCCACATGACACCCATAATCGCTCTCTGTAGAGCTATGGGTATCCCCAAGATACTATGGTGTCCCAAATCTCTACCCGCAGAACCTATATCGGGGTGCTTCTGGGCATCTTCAACATTGATTATCTCACCAGTGTTGATAATCTTCCAGGTAATACCCTTAGGATACGGTATTCTCCCTGCCCTGCGTATGTAAGCCTCAGGAACATTTCTATAGGCTTGGAGAATAGCTTCTCTTCTATTCTCATCCACCAAGTAAATCATCGCCATATCCACACTTTCTAAACCTATAACTGCATCTAAAGCGATGTTGTAAGTTTTCTCAAGGTCGAGGGATTGATTCACCGCCTGAGTTATCATATTCAGTATCCTCAGTTCTTCCTCCGCCAGCTTACGCTCGGTGATTTCATGTTGTAGTGATTCATTAATCACACGCAACTCGGCGGTGCACTCCTCAACCCGCTGTTCCAACTCATTGTTTGCTCTCTTTTCCATAGATCATTTCTCCGAAAATGTGGTTATGGTCATCGTTTAGCTATGCAATCCGCATTTAGCGAGGAGCGTAAATGGTGAAATCTCACCGGAGGTTCAGATTCCCATTCATTTAATTCCGTCCATCCCTTTTGTTTGTTCTTATTAATTAACCCCTGATTATAACTTGGCCCGCCTTGGCTTTAAATTCCTTCCAGCCTGCTTGCTCCCAGTGACGCCCATAAAAGCTTCCGGCATCTCCTCCCGTGTAATTTGCAATAATTGTGCCGCAATGACTTAGCGGCTTAACCCATCTAAGTTGCTCCATTTTTTAGGTAAAAGCAAAAAATTAGGGATAGAATCCATAACAAATTTTGTCTGAGACTTGGATTACTTATTGGTAGATTGAGCGATCATCTGAGGGATAGAAAATAAGAAAGATTTGAGAGGATTAGTGAAGACACACCAGAAAAAGACCTTGGGAAACAGTCTCCTAAATCTCATTTCCTTTTGTGATATTATTATAAAGAACTGGTATATAAGATCGGCTGAAGAAATTATTCCGAAAGTTGTGTTTATGATGATGAGATGACCGCTAATGATGAAATACAAGATACCAATTCTAGTCGTAGTCACCCTAATAATTTTTTCTACCGCCCCCATTGCAAGAATTCTTATTCCTCCGATTAGCGGACCAATTACAAAAAAGATTTCGATCTTTGTTCCGGACCTGACCTCAGTTGCAGGCGGCAGGGATGAAAAAGCCCTGGAATTCGTTGGTGTTTTAAGAAATGATCTTCTCAATGCCGGGCTTTTTGAAGTTCATGATGCAAAGGGAACCCCTCTGAATAGCAGTGGAAGTATAGATTTTCAAGGGTTTTTCGAGGCTGGCGCCGAAGCACTTGTAGGGGGTGAGTATCAATCTTCAGGAGATACAATAACGGTCGTATTAAGGCTTTTTGATGTCGTGCAGGAAAGGGAGCTTCTAGGAAGGTCTTATGAGGCCCCTCCGGGAACAGTAAGATGGGCTGCCCACAAATTTGCAAGTGCGGTTATGAAGGAGCTTACGGGGATAGACGGATTTTTTAATTCAAAGATCGTTTTTGTATCAGGCACTGAGCAAAATAGAGACCTGTTCATAATGGATTATGATGGGCATAATGTGAGACGGCTTACAGACCACCATTCGCTTGTTCTTTCGCCAAGTTGCTCTCTCGATGGAGCAAAGATAGTCTTTAACTCTGACAAAGTATGGAATCAGGATATATACGTGCTCAGCCTTACTCCGAGAATACAGGAGCAGAGACTTATACACGCTGGCAGACTGGCGCAAACCGCCGTGTGGTCTCCAGACGGAAGGAAAATAGCCTATAGTGGTGGAGACGGTGACATATTCGTTGCAAATGCGGATGAAAGTGGGGTTGTAAATCTCACTCATCATCCTGCGATAAATGTTTCTCCCACATGGTCTCCTGATGGAAAACAAATCGCCTTTGTTTCCGATAGAAGCGGGGAGCCGCAGATTTATATGATGAACTCCAACGGCAGTAATCTAAGAAGGATTACCTCAGGAGGCTACAGCACCGACCCATCCTGGTCTCCCAATACCGAGGTGAACAAAATAGCGTTTGTAAAAGTAGAAGGAGCTGAAGCAAATATTTATACCATTAACCCGGATGGGTCGGACGAGGAGAGAATCACTTCGGGTTCGGGAAGAAATGAAAATCCATCCTGGTCTCCAGACGGCCATTATATAGCCTTCGATTCGACAAGAGGCGGGGCTGAGAACATTTACATAATGTACTTCAATGGAGAAAACCAGCGTCCGCTGACCAAAGATGGTGGTAAGTCATTTCCAACCTGGTGCAGGTGATGGAGACATCTCGGACGAATTACGATTGCGCGAAAATCATGCGGTCAATTCCCCTCGGGCTTCACTACGGCGATAGTATATTTATTAAGATTGATGTATTTTCTAGCCACCCTTATCACATCGTCCCTGGTTACAGAGTAGATCTGCTCTGGATAGCGTTTGTACTCGTCCCAGCCAATTCCATAAAGCTCATCAAAAGCGACCTTTGCGGCTTGGGATGAGTTCTGCTGAAGCCCTATCTCAAAGTTTCCTACAAGATAATTCTGGGCGCGTTTAAGCTCGTCCTCGGTTATTCCATTCTTTAAAACAAGGGCGAGTTGCCCTTTTATTCCCTCAACCGCTTCATTCTCCTTCTGAGGGGCACATGCAGTATAGACGCCGAAGAAGCCGGGTTCAAGTCCAAATGTGAGAAATGAAGTTACCGTATAGGCAAGGCTTTTCTTATCTCGGAGTTCTACAAATAGCCTTCCTCCCTGTCCTGAGAGAATCGCATTTAATACCTCAAATGGATACTGGTCTGGGTCTCGAAGCGTTGGGGCTTGAAAACCGAGAATTATGTGGGTTTGGGCCTTTTCTTTTCGGTCAACTGTCGCCATTCTTATACTATTCGGAGCGAGTTCGGGTTTGACCTGAGGAGGGGAGAAGCCCTTTTTCTCCATCTTTCCAAAATACCTCTCTACCATGTTTAAGGCGTCCTTCTCACTTATGTCCCCCACTATGGCAATGACCATGTTCTCAGGACGGGCGTATTCTTTATAAACCTTAGTTAAATCATCTTTGCCGATTTTGGCCACAGTCTCCTTCGTTCCAAGAACGTTAAATCCATAAGGATGCCCCTGATAGAGTGTCTTTAAAAATAGATTTATTGCAACCCTAACAAGATTATCCCCTTCACGGTTTATATCCGAAAGAATATCTCTTCTTGCGCGCTCTACCTCCTCTGGATTAAAAGACGGATTTAAAATGACGTCGGAGAATATATCCATCGCCTTATCAAAGTTCCTACTTAACGCCTCAACTGTTACTCCAAAGCTGTTCCTTCCTGAAAACCCCTTGACCTCACCCGCAATGGATTCAATCTGTCTTGCAATATCCTCCGCGCTTCTTGTCGCCGTGCCGCGTGTAAGAGTCTCAGATATAAAGTTAAAAACTCCGTTGTCATCATTGTTCTCAAACCTTACCCCCCCAAGGAAGGCAGCGCGGGTAGCAAATAGAGGCACAGAGTGGTTTTCCTTTATGAGAATGGTGGCGCCGTTTTTAAGAACAATTTTCTTTACGTCATTTGACGACTCGAAGGATAGAGGGCCGAGTTCCCTCTCAACCGCTTTGGCTGAAGCGTCGGCTATTTCATCTATTTCCTTATCGCTTATTGTTGCTTTTCCTGTGGGAAGAAGAAATCCCGCCGTCAAATTCGAGCTTTTAAAATACTTTCTTGCCACTCGAATTATGTCTTCCTGAGTCACCTGAGAGATCCTACTTAAATAGTCGCCTTCGTACCTGTAATCCCCGGCTTCTACCTCATAGTAGCCGAGTTTTTGAGCCTGCCCCTGCATGGTCTCTTTTGCATATATGGAATCGCTCTCTATGTTGACCTTGGCTTTTGAGAGTTCTTCAAAGCTTACTGGCTCGTATTTTAGTTTGTAGGTTTCCCTTATAATCTCCGATAAAGCTTCCTTCGTCTTTGCAGGGTCAAGGGTTCCGCCTACGCTAAAGAGACCTGGATATTTTGGCGTAAAGGAATAGGAATAAATGCTACTTACAAGCCCTTTTTCCTCTTTTACCCGCCTGTAGAGCCTCGAGCTATCTCCGCCGCCGAGAATATTTGAAATCACATCAAGCACGGGGGTATCCTCATTCTTCACATTTGGTATGTGAAAGGCGAGAGAAAAATATCCCTCCTGTATCTTTTTATCAAATACAAACGCCCTTATTTCCTTCTGAGGAGGCTCTTCCAGGATAACGCACTTGGGAAGCGGTTTTGATTTCAAATTGCCAAATGTTTCTTTAATTCTAGACATGGCCTGACCAGAGTCGAAATTACCAACCACAACAAGCGTCATATTATTCGGCGAATACCATTTTTTGTAGAAGTTCGTTATCTTTTCCCTAGTAAAGCTCTTTACGCTCTCATCAGTCCCTATAACGGGTCTTTTATAAGGGTGAACCGTATAGGCTTCGGCAAAAAGCCTCTCGCTGAGATTCCTAGATGGGGTATCCTCGCCGCGTCTGATCTCTTCGAGTATGACTTCGAGTTCTTTTTTCAACTCTCCCGGGTCGAATGCAGAATTTGCGACCGCATCCGAGAGTACATCGAGTGCGGTATCAAGAAACCTGCTTGCGATTACCACGTAGTAAACCGTTTCGTCAAAAGAAGTGAAGGCGTTAATATCTCCGCCATTGCCCTCAATGACCCTGGCTATTTCTCCAACGCCCCTCTTTTGTGTGCCTTTAAAAAGCATGTGCTCATGAACGTGGGCAAGACCGTACTCGCCTGGCTCTTCACATGCGCTTCCTACCTTAACCCAGACGTTTACGGCCACCACCGGGGCGGAATGGTTCTCTTCTAAGAGCACTGTAAGGCCGTTTTCAAGTTGAAACTTCATAACGCCCATTTCACCGTTTGACTGAGACTCACGAAGGTCTTCAACAGACACACCACCAGATACATCTTCAGATTTCTTCATTTCAACCGCCATTCCCTTCTCCTCTATTAAAAATGTGAATATCATTATACCTGAGAGAAGTATATAGAAATATCGCATAAGAACCTCCCAACAGTATCTTTTGAGAAACAAATTACACCTATTTTTACACTTTTCTCTTCTTCTTACGGAATAAGAAACTAGAAGGGCGACCCGCCGAGTCGCCCCTAAGATTTACCCACATACAATTGAATATTTGCTAAATTGAAATGATGCAACAGCCAAAGTGATCCGAGTTACTTTAAAAACTCATATCCTTTTTAAGGAATTTCTTCAGGCTCTGTATCTTCACGAACCTTGGGCTTTTCTTTAAACTGCCTGACTATATAGAACGCAAGCCCAGCTAAGCAATAGAGATAAACCCCTAAAAGCACCGTAATCTCCGGGTTTGTAATTAGAGCCGCAATTATAATTGCCGCAACAACGAGCAAGTTAAAGGTATTCATCCGCCTAAACCCCAGATTTTTCCAATAGGGAACGTCGCTCACCATAAGAAGTCCCACAAGAGGAGCAGCGATGAGATAAAACCACATCATCCTTTCATCAGACGAAATCTTAAATTCGGAAAGGAGAAAGATTGGAGAAAACATGAGTCCCGCCGCAACGGGGCTTGGAAGCCCTACAAAGCCGGACCGGTTTCCGGCCTCAAACTGAACGTTAAACCTAGCGAGTCTCAGCGCAGTGCACACTACGTAAAACAACACCACCATAAGCCCTGGCTTTCCGGAGTCCATAAGCCCCCAGATATAAACCAACACGCTTGGAGCGAGGCCGAAAGAAACGAGATCAGAGAGTGAGTCATAAGAAAGCCCGAATCTGGTCTGGGATTTAAGAATCCTTGCTATTTTTCCATCAACTAGATCAAGAAGTCCGGCAATTCCAATAAAGGCCGCAGCCAGCCAGAATTTTCTGTAAACCCATTCAGATGAGACGTCCTGAACCTCGCGAAACGCCGCAATTTGAATCGAGGTTATAATTGAAAGAAGTCCGAAGGAAAGACTCGCAGTTGTAAAAAGATTAGGCAAAACCGGCACCATCTTCTGTCGCTTTGATTTTTTCTTCTTCATTATTTACCCTCTCCTTTGAGCCATCCTATTATTGTCTCGGCGCCCTTTACTTTATCTCCAACCTTTACTGAGATCTCGCATCCAAGCGGCAGATAAATATCTACCCTTGAGCCGAACTTAATCATACCAAATCTTTCGCCTTTTTGAAGCGAGTCGCCAATCGAGATGTAAGAAACAATCCTTCGAGCAATAAAGCCCGCAACCTGAACGACCACGATTTGTTCCTTATCTTCGATCTCAATCAGTGTCGCAAGCCTCTCATTCTGGGTTGAGGCACGCCTTACATCTGCTATGTAAAAATTCCCGGAGGTGTACTTGGTACCCATCACCTTTCCTGCCACAGGAAACCTGTTTATATGACAGTCCGTAATTGATAAGAAGATACCCACCCGTTTCATCTCGCGGTTTAAAAAATTCTCTTCAAGTGAGTTTTCAACCTCCACTACCCTGCCGTCGGTGGGAGAAATCACAGCATAAGGGTCTTGCGGAGTTATTCTCTCGGGGTCTCTAAAAAAATAGAGGATAAAGCAGGTAACTACGACAAGGACAATTGACAAGATAGTAAAACCAAAGAGCGCCGTAACCCACGCAAGAAGCCCAAATATACCAACGTACGGAAGCCCCTCAACAGCTATTTTACTTCTCGGATTTGTCATCGTAAATACTTAGCCATGATAAATAATAAGGGCAGGTTTGAAACCTGCCCTTACAAGCTAATTTAATCACTAACCAAAATATTGCAAGTTCTCTTTTCAGCGCAAACTCGCGGCCCATCAGTTCTTTGTCTTATCAACAAGCCTCTGCTTAAATAGAGAACTCATCATCTCGCGGAGCTTTCGCCCAACCTCCTCAATCTGATGGCTCTCCCCTTTTCTGAGAAGTGCGTTATATACAGGGCGACCCGCCCTGTTTTCAATTATCCACTCCCTTGCAAACTCCCCCGACTGGATTTCTTTAAGTATTCGCTTCATCTCCTGTCTTACGGATTCGCTTACAACCCTTGGTCCCCTTGTTATGTCTCCGTATTTTGCCGTGTCGCTTATTGAATAGCGCATATTAGAAATTCCGCCCTCATAAATCAAGTCCACTATAAGCTTGACCTCATGCAGGCACTCAAAATAAGCCATCTCAGGGGGATAACCAGCCTCAACCAGCGTCTCAAACCCCGCGAGAATCAAAGCTGTCAGCCCCCCGCAAAGGACGCACTGCTCCCCAAAAAGGTCTGTCTCGGTTTCGTCTTTAAACGTAGTTTCAATTATTCCTGCGCGCCCGCCCCCAATTGCTCCAGCATAAGCAAGGGCGATCTCTTTTGCCTGTCCCGTCGCATTCTGATGAACAGCAATAAGCATGGGAACACCGCGCCCCTGCGTAAATTCATTTCGAACCGTATGGCCCGGAGCCTTTGGAGCTACCATAAAAACATCCACATTCGGAGGAGGAACAATCTGCCCAAAGTGAATGTTAAACCCGTGACCAAATACAACCGCATCTCCTGGACTGAGATTACTTGCAATGTGGCTTGAATAAATCTCAGACTGGCCTGAATCCGGGGCAAGAATCATTATAACATCCGCCCACTTGGCGGCCTCGTCTACGGGGAGAACCTTGAATCCGGCGTTCTTAGCCTTTTCCCAACTGCTCCCTCCCTCTCTCAGCCCAACCACTACATTCATGCCACTATCTCTTAGGTTTTGAGCGTGTGCGTGCCCCTGGCTTCCATAACCTATTATTGCAATCTTTCTCGACTTCAGCTTTTCTACACTTGTATCCTTATCGTAGTAAACCTTCATGTATCTCCCCCCTTTTTATTATAGTTTTGGATTTCTCTTGCCATTGCCACAGCCCCGGTGCGGGCAATCTCTTTAATTCCCATAGGCTTGAGGAGTTCCAAGAAAGCAGTAACCTTATCTTTATCTCCTGTCAGTTCAAGCGCATAC
>JBLNAE010000206.1:0-9755 GCA_050259195.1 Ignavibacteriales bacterium | reverse complement strand
CGCGTCCGTCTTGGCGTCGAGGCAAAGGTGGAATCAAAGGTTCAATAATTGCCCATTGTTCATCACTTAATTCTTCTCGTCTTGCCATTCATTTCATTATAGCAGGACAAGGTATTTAAGGCATTTATGAGACCGCTTCTAGACAATATTTTTTCCAGCCAATCGGCGATCTTAATCCCGGAGATAAAATCAAGTTGACCATGGGAGACCGGATTCCGGCCGATGGCAAGCTCCTGTCTTCAGATGCTCAGTTAAACCTCTCAGTTCTTACCGGAGAGAATATACCTCAAACCGTTTTGAAGGATGATAGTGTGTTTGCAGGCTCAATCTTGGAGTCCGATGAAGCTGTTATTAAAGTAACAAACACGGGGAAATCCACACGCATCGGAAAAATACTGGATGAAGTCGAGAAAAATTATCAGAGTAAAATCAGCTTTTCCACATTCAGCGATAAATATGCGACGATGTTCACCTCATTTGTAGGAGTGATCGCTATTGCCTCCTTTCTTACGCTTTCTTCTGTTTACGGCCCCTCTGAAGGTTTAAACAGAGTGATGGCGTTTATCTTAATTGCCTGCCCCTGCGCGTTTGTTTTTGCCCTTCCGCTTTCACTCGGTTTATCCCTTCAATCAGCGGTTGAAAACGGCTTCCTCATAAAAGACACAAAGGTCTTTGAAAGACTCCATGACATAAAAAACATATTTTTTGACAAGACAGGAACTTTAACCAGAGGGGTGTTTAAAATACTAAGCTGGGACATAGAAAAGCTATCTCAGGAAGACCAGGCAGCGATTCTGGCTATTGAAAGAAAATCCAATCATCCCATCGCCCGCGCCATAGTGACTAATCTCTCGGATAAAAAGCTCGCGCTACCCAATGTAGAGGAGTTTAAGCATATCCACTCAAGGGGAATAGAGGCAAGGGTCAACAATCACGTTTACAAGCTCATATCTGACAGAAATATAAACTGTCAAAATGATATAAACGACGTGATAGCAACAAAAATAATTGTATATAAAGATGAGAATCCGATCTCAGGAATTCTGTTGGGCGATTCCCTGAAAGAAGATTCCAAATATGTCGTTGACAAGCTCAAGGCACGAAAATTTAATATCTATATCCTCTCAGGTGATAGAGAAAACAATGTAAAGCAGGTTTCTGAAAAGCTCTCTATTCCTCAAAATAATGTCTTTTGGGAGCAGACCCCGGAAGATAAGTCGAGGATTATTAAATCCATCAGAAACTCAATGATGATCGGGGATGGGCTAAACGACGCCGGAGCCTTATCATCGGCGGATATAGGCATTGCCATTCAGGGGAGCGTCGAGGAAAGCCTCAAAGTATCCGACGTATACGCACTGAACAACGACCTTTTTATGATTGTAGATTTTCTCGATCACGGCAATGCCACGGTAAGAACCATAAAGCGGAACAGGGTTTTCTCCATAATCTATAACCTGACGGCGGGGACCTTTGCCTTGCTGGGATATATCAATCCCATTATAGCGGCGGTGCTTATGCCTTTAAGCTCGTTGCTACTGACAGGCTCAGCATTATATGAGAAAAACTGGCTCGCAATCAAGGAGAAAAAGAAGGCCTACTCATGAATATAATTTTTTTAACGCTCGCAGTCTCAATGATACTTGCCCTGATTTTCCTAATAGCCTTTATATGGGCTGCTAAAAAAGGCCAGTATGACGATCTCACAACTCCCAGTCAGAGAATATTGATAGAGGATTTTGAGACAAAAAAGAATCACACCAAGGAGGATACGGTAAATGGCCGAGATGAAAGAAGTCGGCAGTAAATTGATGGACAAGATTGTCTACGACGATGACATTGTAAAAAAGTTCGTGATTGCGACGATTTTCTGGGGGGCAGCGGCCTTTCTGGTTGGACTGCTGGTAGCCCTGGAACTGGCGTATTGGAAGGCTAATCTTAACCTTCCATGGCTGACTTTTGGAAGGATTCGCCCGCTTCATACAAATGCCGCTATCTTCGCCTTCGGCGGAAATATCATTTTTGCAGGAGTATATCACTCAATCCAAAGGCTGCTTAAAACGCGTTTATACTCGGATACTCTGAGCAGGATTCACTTCTGGGGCTGGCAGCTTATTATAGTCGGAGCCCTTATCACATTGCCCCTCGGATATTCTCAGAGCAAAGAATACGCTGAGCTTGAGTGGCCTCTTGACATTGCAATCGCCCTGGTTTGGGTTATATTCGCCGTCAATTTCTTTGGAACCATTGCCATAAGGAGAGTTAGACACCTTTATGTGGCGATATGGTTCTACATCGCCACCATAATAACAATAGCGGCGCTACACATTATAAATTCCATTGAGATTCCGGTAGGTTTACTCAAGAGCTACCCGGTGTATGCCGGAGTACAGGATGCCCTTGTTCAATGGTGGTACGGACATAACGCGGTGGCCTTCTTTCTCACAACTCCGTTTTTGGGACTAATGTACTATTACGTGCCCAAGGCCGCCAACAGGCCAATATATAGTTATAAATTATCCATAATCCACTTCTGGTCACTGGTCTTTTTATACATCTGGGCAGGGCCTCACCACCTGCTAAACAGTGCGCTTCCAGATTGGACGCAAACCCTTGGGATGATTTTTAGTCTTATGCTCTGGGCACCAAGCTGGGGAGGGATGATAAACGGGCTTTTGACACTCAGAGGAGCCTGGCATCTGCTCCGCACGGAGCCTATAATCAAGTTCCTGGCTGTAGCCGTAACGTTCTATGGCATGTCCACATTTGAGGGGCCACTTCTTTCCATAAAATCTGTAAACTCGCTTGCTCACTATTCTGATTGGATCATTGCTCATGTTCATGGAGGCACGCTCGGATGGAATGGCTTTCTTACATTTGGAATTATCTACTACCTGGTTCCCAGGCTCTGGAACAACAAAATGTACAGCCATAAACTCATGAACACACACTTCTGGGTTGGTCTCCTGGGGATTCTGATCTATTACATCTCCATGTGGGCAGCCGGCATTACCGAGGGTTTAATGTGGAGGGCAGTTGACGCAAATGGTCGGCTCGTGTACCCGGATTTTGTGGAGATCGTTATGAGAGTCGTCCCGCTCTATTATGTGAGATTCATTGGGGGCGCGCTTTATCTCGTTGGTTTCCTCCTGCTGATTTACAACGTATGGATGACCATTAAAACGGCCCCTAAAGAGGAAACAGTTGCGACTGTTGAGGTTCCACTTAGAGCAGAGGATGCCGCGCTTGGCACAGGCCATAGAAAGCTTGAGGCGCTGGGAGCCATATTTGCGATTCTGCTTTTCATATCTATAGCCGTCGGATCGGTTATAGAGATACTCCCTACCCTTTCGATTTACAAATACCTCCCCGCCACATCTAAAACGAGACCATACGCCCCGCTTGAGCTTGCGGGAAGAGATGTTTATATAAGGGAGGGCTGCTACCTGTGCCACTCGCAGATGATAAGAAAACTGCCGTTTGATGTTCTCAGGTTCGGGGCGGCATCCACAATAGAGGAATCCATGTATGATAGACCATTCCAGTGGGGGTCTAAGAGAACAGGACCCGACCTGGCAAGGGTTGGAGGGAAATATCCTGATATGTGGCATTATCGCCATATGATGAATCCAAGAGACATTACTCCAAACTCAATTATGCCCTCATACCCCTGGCTTGCGAATAACACAATTGACTATTCCTCATTAAGAAAAAATTAAGCGTTATGACACGGCTCGGCGTTCCCTATGATAACGACACGGTGGCAAATGCAGACATTTACGCCGAGAAGGAGGCCCAAAAGATCTATGAGGGTCTTCTCAGTCAGGACCCTTCTCTGACGGGAATAAAAGACAAAGAGATCATTGCCCTGATTGCTTACTTGCAATCCATGGGCAAAAGAACCACCAGTGGGAATGGACAGGAGGTGTCAAAATCCACGAAATAGCGCTATCGTACTACCAGAATAAGGAATTGGTGATTGTCGCTCTCATAATATTCCTTGTAGTGTTTGTAGGTCTGGTCATCTGGGTAAACCTGAAACCAAACCGGACAATCTATAAAAAGCTTGAGCGATTACCGCTGGAAGACGAGGAGGACAAAAATGAGTGATACGAAATCAGAAAAGGATAAATTAATAGAAGATCATGAATACGACGGCATCAGGGAGTTAAACAATCCCCTCCCCGGCTGGTGGTTGATGACCTTTTATATCACAGTGATTTTCGCGGTTATCTACTTTGCTTACTATCAATTTTTTGGAGGACCCACACTTGACCAGGAACTTGCCAAAAACCTGAAGGCTATCGAGTCCACAAGAATGGAGGTTGAGAAGGCTAAAGGAGTAAAACCAGAAAAAGATTTGATAGTCCTGGTCAACAATAAAGAAATTTTGGAGCAGGGCAAGGCTGAGTTTACCAGCAAGTGCTCCCCCTGTCACGGAAATAATGGGCAGGGTATTATCGGACCAAACCTTACGGATGATTACTGGATACACGGAGACGGAAAGATTTCCTCAATAATAAAAATTATCAATTCAGGAGTGCCTGATAAGGGAATGCCCACATGGAATGGAGTCATCCCTCCGGAACTTATAGAAAAAGTAGCGGTATATGTTTACAGCTTGCACGGCACGCACCCGGATGGCGCAAAACCTCCGCAAGGACAGAAGGTGGAGTACGAAGGGACAGAGGAACACAAATGAAGGTAGTAGATCAAAGGAATTTACCGGAAGAGCGATTAGCAACTATGGATGAGTCTGGGAAAAGGGTGTATATCTTTCCAGCTGAGGTAAGAGGTCTATACAGGCGCTATAGAACAATAGTTCAAATCGTTCTTGTAGTATTTTTCCTGGTACTGCCGTGGGTTAAAATCAGCGGCCACCAGGCGCTGCTTTTAGACATCGTCCAGAGAAGATTCTCAATTTTTGGTCTCACCTTCTGGGCTCATGACAGCCCTCTTATCTTTTTTATTTTGGCAACGCTCACAATCGGACTCGGCTTTATAACCGCGTTATGGGGAAGGGTCTGGTGCGGATGGGCCTGTCCGCAGACGGTATTTATAGACGGGGTTTTCAGGCGTATCGAATACTGGGTCATCGGAAGCCATATAAAACAGATGAACCTGGCAAAATCTCCCTGAACTGGGGAAAAATTCATCAGATATTTCATTACATGGATTCTTTTTACCGCTGTCAGCCTAATTATTGCCCATAGCTTTCTGGCATATTTCGTAGGCGCGGAAAGACTCGTTGAGATGACACAGCACAATCCGCGTGAGAACTGGACCATATTCCTGATTATGGCTTTTATAACAGCTGTTTTGCTTTTCGACTTCGGGTGGTTCAGGGAGCAATTCTGTATCATCATGTGTCCTTATGGAAGGTTTCAATCCGTGTTAATGGATGACGACTCTCTCACAGTATCCTACGATCCAATAAGAGGCGAGCCGCGCAGGGGAACTACAAAACCTGGAGAAGCCGAAGGAGACTGCATTAATTGTTATAAGTGCGTAGCGGTATGTCCAACAGGAATAGACATAAGGAAAGGCTTGCAGATGGAATGTATAGGATGCACAGCGTGCATTGACGCATGCGATGAGGTCATGGAAAAAATCGAAAAACCGAAAGGTCTTATCAGATACGCCACAGGTAATAGCCTAAAGGGAATAAAGTCCAAGATGTTTAGACCCAGAGTGGCAATTTATTCAGTAATGCTGGTTACGGTGCTGGCACTCTTGGTAATTAATATTTCAAGGCGAGAGGATATTGTGGTGACCGTTTTGAGGGGAACAGACACACCATACCAGGTTGTTAAGGACGAAGAGAATAAGGGAGGAGAAGAAAAACATGAAGAAAGCAAAAACCTGCAGGTTATTAATCACTTCAAAGTGCACCTGAAGAACCAGACCTTCGATAATGTTAGCTTGAAAATTGCAATTCCTGAGACGTGGAAAGAGAAACATGTTGAAATTATATCTCAAACTGATACCATCAATCTCGAGGCGGGAAAGGACCTCATCGTGCACTTCTTTGTAAAATTCCCGGGCGTAATAACGGCCAGCACAGGCGAGCAATCTGTAAAACTCATCTTTCTCGATTTGAAAAAAAATCAGATAAAGTTAGAAAAGGATTTGAACCTTGTCGGACCTAAGTCACTTTAACCATTTAATCGGCCAATGGTCATCTCTGCCTATTCCGGTCGGCGTATTCATAGCCAGCATTCTGGGAAGCTCGCACTGTGCGGCGATGTGCGGTCCGATTGCCATAACCACAAACAATAACAACGGAGGTCTCGGTTTTTACCATTTTGGCCGTCTCTTAAGCTATTTATTATTGGGCGCATTAGCCGGGTATTTTGGAGAGAAATTGCTTTCAAGCAAATACCAGATTGTCTCAATCGCCTCTGCAATTCTAATATCGGCTTTTTTGATCTTCTCGGGCTACAGACTCATAAAACAAAGAGCATTGGATCCGTTTTTTTTCAAGAAACTAGCCTTCTTTCTATTTATTCCCGCAAAATGGGCCAGAACGCAAAACCCGGCAATAAGATCATTTACAGTCGGTATTTTGAACGGCTTTCTTCCCTGCGGGTGGCTTTATGTCTTTGTGCTTGGTTCTATAGCCACAAAAGACCCGATATACGGTGCGGTACTGCTGGCAATGTTCTGGTTAGGGACAGTTCCTGCATTAACCATATTTGCGATCTTTTACAAAAAATTTTTCAATAGGCTCCCCAAAAAACTAAATCGGCTTGCAGGCGCCCTCCTCGTGATAATCGGAATAGCCAATATCGCATTTCTCGTTATGACTCATCTAATGCAAACTACCCATTCAATGCATCATAGTTTATTATCAGTCTTATAGGATGAAAATGAAAAGACTTATTATAGTTCTTATGTGCCTGTTCTCTTTATCTTGTAATTCTGGATTACCCATAAAGGGAGAATTCCCGAATTTACCTTTAAAGGATCAGGAGGGAAGGCAATTTACCTTTTCGCAGCTTAGAGGAAGGGTTTTGGTAATAAGCTATATTTATACTCATTGCCCTGATATATGCCACATGACAAGTGCTAGGATAAATGCTTTTAAAGAAAAATTAAAGCATAGTAATCTTCAAGATAAAGTTTATTTCGTATCTATATCTATTGACCCTAAAAGAGATACCCCGGAGGTGTTAAGACACCACGCTAAGATGATGAATCTAGACCTTACAAATTGGGTATTCGTGACCGGAGATGAGGATGCTATAAACTCTACAATTGAAGTATCGGGAATGGAATCTATAAATGGTCCCATACAGTACTCTGAAAACGGAGAGCCTTCTTATTCAATAACCCATAGAGATAGAATAAGTTTGGTAGATAAGAAGGGAAGAATAAGAAAGCACTATAAAGGAAGTACCTTCGATATGGAGGAACTTTTAGGAGACATTGAGAAGCTTCTATAACCCCGGTAATATGAGGAAAGAGTATATATGAAATGAGAAATGAATCTCCCTGCAGCAAGCTGCAGGGTATCAGAGCGGAAATTGCTTGATTTGAGACACCTACGGTTTCTCAAACTCTTCCCTCTTATAAGGTAACCCCGTAGCAAGCTACGGGGAATTGCAAGTTAAACTTTCAATACTAAAGAAAGGAGAAATTAAAGCTGCTAGAGAGAAATCTTTCCAATTCTAGCAATAGATAGAACACCTTCCAAAAAGGAGAAGCTAAAATGATATTTTTAATAACTCAAACTCATGAACCCAAGGACTGTCCTAAGAACATAGGGGGTTTTAGAAAGGTATTTATAAATGAAAATGTAGAGGGGCTCACCTTAAATGATGTCTATATTACGCATGGCTCACATACCATTGTTTATATAGTTGAAACGGATAATTACGACAACGTTGTAAAATTCCTAGAGCCTGGAATGTTAAAATGTAACTCATCCATCTCACCAGTTTCGTCTTTGCCCGTCTCTCAAATTTTGAAAAAATAGAGTTACGGAAAACCTAATCTCGGCCAATGCTTTCGCGTCAACAATTGTCGCCCCGCTTTTTTCCAAACGGACGACAAAACCAGGGGTTTATAGCCTTCTTAGATTTTATCCGAGCCCCTCATTTGTATAGAGCTTGTTCTCTAATATGTACTCTTCTACTTCGAGGGGAACCAAGTACTTAATGGACCTATTCTTATTTAACAAATTCCTTATCCGGGTTGCAGATACTTGAATTCCTTCAATTTGCACCAGAGCCAATACTCTAGAACTTTTATGCACGTAGAATATCACACCTCCTTCATTTTTATGGTGTTGAAAATCATCTTTAAGTGCGAGCGGAATTGAAGTAGAGCGCGGAAAACCGGGCCTTGTAATCACAGCAAAATTCGAGAGTTCGAAGAGCCTTTTATATTCCTTCCAGGTATCCATCTCAGGAAAGAGATCGGTACCGAGAATAAAATAGAACTCAAACTGAGGGAACTTAGAGACAAAATATCCGAGCGTATCAACGGTGTAGGAGGTTCCCTCACGCTTAAGCTCAACGTCAGAGAGTTCAAAAAAAGGATTTCCCTGAATCGCAAGTTCCACCATTTTTATTCGGTTATCAGGTGATGCTATTTTTGTCAGGTCTTTAAGGGGCGGCATAGCAGCAGGGATAAAATAGACCCTCTCAAGTGCAAGAATCTCTCGCACTTCCTCCGCCGCACGAAGATGACCGATGTGTATCGGATTAAATGTCCCGCCTAAAAGGCCTACTCGGGGCCTTGTGCCTTTTGTTGTGGTGCGCATGGGTTAGCATAGAATGATTATAATGTCAGAGACTTAGAGCATTTTTGTTAGTGTATACTAATTGCGACAAATGGGCAAAAATAGACACTATATGGACACCTCCTTGGACACCAATAAAAAGAAGAAGAAACATCTTTTTCCCTATACTCTGCGTGGCATGAAGCTTAAAATGACCTGGTCTTCTTTAAAATTGGAATGGGAGAAAGATCTCAAACAGTATCTAAAAACTGAAGACCCGAAGCATTTGTGGAATGCCCTAAAGAAAAATCCTCATCTACTCACAAGCGCGGATAATGGACGAGATCTCGTATGGGAAGAGTTTTTAAGAAAAAGATCCAAGATCCCGGCTGCGGATTCAATATACGTGGATCCCCATACTATCGTGTCCGAGACGATAAAGGTCTACCAGAGTATTTATTTCTTCCAAGGTCAATCTAAAGATCAAGAAGATGCTAGAAGACAAGCTAAGAGATATTTACAAAAAATCAATCCTCGTTATTTGGTTCCAGAAAGGAAAGCATATATCGAAGAAGACACAAAAGATGGATTTACCCATGTAGACCCTTACCAGATGAAAGGAGCACACCCATCTTTGAGATATCAATCGGCCGCTAAGGTTATCAAAAATTGGGACCGGGTTGGAAAGGCATTTAAGACTAAGAAAAAGCGTTACCATAAGCCCGCTCGACCTTTACCCAAAAAGGTTTATCCCCAATATTCAAGAGATCTCGCACTTGTTTATGGAATACACAAAGAAGAGGATCTCAAGATCAATGATATAAAAAAGATCATCGAAAATAAGTTCAGCAATAAAATATCTGAGAACGAAGTAAAAAGATTTAACCTTGATGATATTAGCACAATCACCGCTAGTGGTCAGTCAACCTAAATTTGATGGGATTTAGGCAAGCAAATACACCCTTTGACAGGCTCAGGGTGAACGGTATTTGAGTCAAGCCGTTCGTGGTGAGCTTGTCGAACCATAGAA
>JBLNAE010000205.1:0-4033 GCA_050259195.1 Ignavibacteriales bacterium | reverse complement strand
CTTCTCTAATATCTTTGTTATCGCCGCTGTTAGTGTTGTCTTCCCGTGATCTACGTGCCCTATTGTCCCTATGTTTAGATGCGGCTTCTTCCTCTCAAACCTCTGCTTAGCCATTGCCTTTTACTCCTCCTTAATTAACCCCGACACAAAAACTTTAATACATCACACACCCTTTACTCTGGCTTTAATTCCCTCGGAGAGCATCTCAGGAACGCCTGAATAATGCGAGAATTCCATTGTAAACGTCCCCCGCCCTTCAGTCATAGACCTTAAATTGGTTGCGTACCCAAACATTTCTACAAGAGGCACCTCCGCTTTTATAGCCTGCATCCCGCCTCGAAGCTCCGTGCCGAGGATTTTTCCCCTCCTTGAACTCAGGTCTCCAATTACAGCCCCCATAAATTCCTCCGGCACAACAACCTCAACGCTCATAACAGGCTCAAGTATTATGGCTCCTGCACGCCTTACGGCGTCCTTGAACGCCATAGATGCCGCAATCTTAAATGCAATCTCCGATGAATCCACTTCGTGATATGAACCATCATACAACCTGACTGCGAAATCAACGACCGGATACCCCGCTATAACGCCGGTCTCCATCGCCTCTTTAATACCCTTTTCTACAGCAGGTATGTATTCTTTTGGAATCGCTCCGGCTTTGATCTCGTCTATAAATTCAAATCCGGTTTCTCTTTCGCGGGGTTCTACTCTGATTTTTACATGACCGTATTGACCGCGTCCCCCCGTCTGACGAATGAATTTTCCTTCCGCCTGAGTAGGCACGGTAATCGTTTCTTTATACGCGACCTGGGGTTTTCCAACATTTGCATCCACCTTGAATTCACGCCTTAGACGATCAACAATTATCTCTAAATGAAGCTCTCCCATGCCAGATATGATTGTCTGCCCGGTCTCCTCGTCGTATCTCACCTTGAAAGACGGATCTTCAATTGCGAGCTTGCCAAGAGAAATTCCTAGTTTTTCCTGATCGGCTTTCGTCTTTGGCTCAATTGCAACGGAGATGACCGGCTGAGGAAATTGAAGACTTTCGAGAATTATGGGCTTCTTTTCATCCGAGAGCGTATCACCCGTGATTGTGCTCCTAAGACCGACGGCGGCGGCAATGTCCCCGGCGCTTACTTCCTTAATCTCCTCGCGCTTGTTCGCGTGCATCCGAAGGAGCCTTCCGATCTTCTCCCTCGTGCCCTTCGTTGAATTGTAAACGGTGGTTCCAGCGTTGAGCTTTCCCGAATATATTCTCAGATATGTAAGCTGTCCGACAAATGGATCGGTCATTATTTTAAAGGCAAGCGCGGAAAATGGCTCGGTTTCTTCGGGGCGTCTGAATTCTTCCTGACCCTTGCCCGGATTTATCCCCTTCACCGGTGGCAAATCTATTGGAGATGGAAGGTAGTCCACAACCGCATCGAGAAGAGTTTGAATACCCTTATTTTTAAATGCAGAACCGCATAAAACCGGAACTGCCTTTATTTCAATGGTAGATTTTCTTAAAACAATTTTTATCTGCTCTTTTGTTATGGGCTGTCCGTTGAGATATTTCTCCATCATCTCTTCATCCAAATCGGCAACGGACTCAATGAGTTTTTCCCTTCCCTTGGCAGCTTCGTCCTTTATTTCATTTGGAATTTCTACAAGATTGTATTGAGAGCCGAGAGAGTCTTCATCCCAGACTATGAGCTTCATCTCTAAAAGGTCAATTATTCCCTTGAACTCATCGTCTTCAACGCAGGGAATCTGAATGATGACAGGGTTAGAATTTAATCTGTTCTTAATCTGATCAACAACCCTGAAGAAATCCGCTCCTATCCGGTCCATCTTATTTACAAAAGCGATTCGCGGAACCGCGTACCGGTCGGCTTGGCGCCATACCGTTTCAGACTGCGGCTCAACCCCTCCTACGCCGTCGAAAACAACGACCGTGCCATCGAGCACTTTAAGAGACCTTTCAACCTCAATTGTAAAATCCACATGCCCCGGCGTATCAATGATATTTATTCTATGATCGTGCCAAAAACAGGTAGTCGTAGCAGATGTAATTGTAATTCCGCGCTCCCTTTCCTGTTCCATCCAGTCCATCGTGGCGGTGCCTTCATGGACCTCGCCTATCTTATATGTAAGACCTGTATAGTAGAGTATGCGCTCGGTAGTCGTAGTTTTTCCCGCATCTATGTGGGCAACAATCCCAATATTTCTAGTCCTTTTTATATCAATACTGCCGCTCAATTCTCTTTCCCCCTAAACCTACCAACGATAATGAGCAAAAGCCCTGTTGGCTTCAGCCATCTTTTGTACGTCTTCTCTTTTCTTAATGGCTCCTCCACGCCCCTGAGCCGCTTCCATAATCTCTGCCGCGAGCTTTTCTTCGGTTGACTTCCCCGGCCTAGTCCTTACAGCGTTAATTATCCACCTTATAGCAAGAGACTGACGGCGAAACTGATTTACCTCAACCGGAACCTGATAAGTAGCTCCGCCCACTCTGCGCGGCCTCACCTCAATTAAGGGTTTTACGTTGTCCATCGCCGTACGAAACACCTCAAGCGGATCCTTTCCCATCTTTTCGCCCACTATCTCGATTGCTTTATAGAGAACCTTCTCGGCTTTGCTCTTTTTGCCGTCATACATGAGCGAATTTACAAACTTCGCTATGGTCAAATCGCCATATTTAGGATCGACATAAGTCCTCTTCTTTGAAGCTGAACCTTTTCGTGACATCTCAGTTTCCTTTTTTTATTTGGGCCTCTTGGCGCCATACTTCGAGCGGCTCTTTCTTCTATTCTGCACGCCCGTCGCATCCAGTGTGCCCCTTACGATGTGGTATCTCACACCCGGAAGGTCTTTTACCCTACCGCCTCTTATGAGTACAACGGAGTGTTCCTGAAGAGAGTGTCCTTCGCCGGGAATGTAACCCGTTATCTCAATGCCATTGGTAAGCCTTACGCGAGCAACCTTTCTCAGAGCCGAATTAGGTTTTTTCGGAGTGGTAGTATATACCCTGATGCATACGCCCCTTTTTTGAGAGCAGCTTTGCAGCGCAGGCGCTTTGCTTTTCTTCTTTAGCTGTTCTCTCCCCTCTTTGACAAGCTGGCTGATCGTGGGCATTAACTACCTTCTCCTATATACCTGTAGTGAATCTTAAATTATAATCATAAAACATTTACCTTGTCAAATAAATCTGGGCACTTATTCGCATGCGCCTTGAAAATTTAATCAGATAACGAATATCGGAGCGGCATAGTGACAAATTCTACCCGTCCTGAGTTCATCGAAGAACCTGTCCTGAGTATGCCGAGAAGGGTGTTCGCTCTTTTTTGTGCGTTTCAGTATTTCGTCAGGACAGCCTCCGCATCCATCCCTTTGACACTCCCCTAACTAAAGTCAAGGGGATTCTCAGGCAACCACAGCCAACGCCGAGGTTAACGCCTGACGGTTGTGACCCAACCAATGAATATTTAAAGCTGAGTTTAAATCTCTAGGAACTTTAAAATGGCAATTAGGGCACCGATGAACACGAATTTGGAGAGATTTAGAAACTGGAAAACCACAGCTGAAACAATCTACAGTAGTGCCTTTGGGGGGAACTCTATCTACTCTTTTCTCAGTTTCTACCACTTTAGAAGAGAGAAAGCTAAAGAACATACCCCAAGCGACATCCGCAATAGATTTGCTCAAGTGTGTATTCTTAATCATATTGCGAATTTTCAAATCTTCAACGTAGATAGATTTAAAATTCTCCACATAGTAGTTAGCCGTTTTATGGAGAAAGTCTTTTCTCTGATTAGCCACTTTCTCATGTGCTTTAGAAACCAATACTCTAGCTTGTGTTCTATTAGCAGAACCTTTAATTTTCCTGCACAAACTCCGTTGCCTGCGTTTCAAGAGTTTTTCGGATTCTCTAAAGAACTTAGGATTCTCTACTACAACACCATCGGAATCTACAAGAAAGCTCTCAATCCCCACATCAATCCCTACTTCCCTATCGGTCTTAGAAAAATCTTTGGTTCGCACATTATCG
>JBLNAE010000204.1:0-13724 GCA_050259195.1 Ignavibacteriales bacterium | reverse complement strand
CTTCTCTAATATCTTTGTTATCGCCGCTGTTAGTGTTGTCTTCCCGTGATCTACGTGCCCTATTGTCCCTATGTTTAGATGCGGCTTCTTCCTCTCAAACCTCTGCTTAGCCATTGCCTTTCCTCCTCAATATTTCTCTTTGCATTATTTTTATGCAGCCTGCAACCATCACAAAACCCTGGAGCCCACGGGCGGACTCGAACCGCCGACCACATCCTTACCAAGGATGTGCTCTACCGCCTGAGCTACGTGGGCTTGGCAGAGATGGAGCGGGAGACGGGATTCGAACCCGCGACCCTCAGCTTGGAAGGCTGACGCTCTAGCCAACTGAGCTACTCCCGCATGAGCAAATACTAGTCCATCATGGTGGGGAGGGAAGGATTCGAACCTCCGAAGGCTTACGCCGGCAGATTTACAGTCTGCTGCCTTTGTCCACTCGGCCACCTCCCCAGCTCCCCCAAAAGGAGTGGAGCTGGCGAAGGGATTTGAACCCCCGACCTGCTGATTACAAGTCAGCTGCTCTACCACTGAGCTACGCCAGCTTTTAAGATTTAGTTTTTTATAATTCTGCATCGAGTTGAAGTCGGGGTTGCGATTTTACAAAAGCTGTTAGTATAACATGAGAAGGCAACCTCTGTCAAATTAAAAAGCCCCAATTCACCCTTTATCCATCAGGTGCTAATAACAACCACTTCGTTCTTCTCTTCTCCGCCCGAGTAATAGAGTGAACAAACACATATTTTAGAAATCAGTAGCACGCTCTGCCTCTTTTTCTCCCCCAATCCGATTTATTAAGTTTGCCATGTATCCCGCGCCAAACCCGTTGTTTATGTTTACAACGGACACGCCAGGAGCACATGAGTTTAGCATTCCCAGAAGAGCAGAAAGTCCTTTGAAATTAGCCCCGTACCCTATGCTTGTCGGTACTGCAATTATTGGTTTAGAGAAAAGTCCCCCCACGACGCTTGGGAGCGCTCCCTCCATACCCGCAACGACTACTATTACGGACGCCCTTTTAAAACTCTCCGAGTTGCTAAACACCCTGTGAATCCCTGCGACGCCAATGTCGTAAATTCTCTGGGTAAAACTGCCCATCGCCTCTGCCGTGACCGCCGCTTCTTCGGCAATGGGAATATCCGATGTCCCCGCTGAAACAACCAAAACATTGCCAATTCGCCTATGGTTTTCAGGCAGAATGTAAAAAGCCCTGGCAATCTCATTATAAGCACCTTCGGGAAATTCCTCTTTGAGCAGAGCCGCCTTATGGCGGGAGAGCTTTGTTACAAGAACATTGCTTTCTTTCTCTCTCATAGCACGAATAATCTGGGCAATCATTTCCACGTTTTTTCCCTGCCCAAAGATTACTTCCGAAAACCCCAGCCTGAGTTCCCTATGATGGTCAATCTTTGAATATCCCAAGTCTTCGTAGGGAAGCGTTTTTAAAATTTGAGCGGCTTCATCCACCGCAATACCGCCGGATTTTACGCTATTGAGAAGTTCCCTTAATCTTCTTTCGTCCATTTTGTGGAGGATTCATCAGTAGTGATGACGATCAACCGTCCCTAAAATTACTGGCTTGATAAAATCCCTAAAGTCTAAAACAGCGAAGCGAGTATCTCCGCTTCGGCGGCCTTTATGCCCTCGACGAAAGCCTCACCCTTCATCTTCCACATCTGAGCGCGTCTCTTCAAGATTTGGACATTGAGCTTGACCTCCGTGTCGGGAAGAACGGGTTTTCTAAATTTTACATTCTCAAGTCCAACCAGAGCAGGCATCTTTTTAACTCCTGGGTCCGTAGCATAGGCCAAAATGCCTCCTGCCTGAGCGAGAGCTTCGACTATTATAACCCCGGGAACAACAGGATTTCCAGGGAAATGACCTCTAAAGAACTCCTCTTCCAGCCTAAACCTCTTCACCGCAACGATTCTCTCCCCAGGTTCCATTTCAAGAACGCCGTCTATGAAAAGGAAAGGCTCTCGATGCGGAAGAAACCTTTTGATTTCTTCTTCACCCATTATCATGGTTGAATCCTACCCTGGATACAGATTGAAACAACATAACCACGGAGCTCACAGAGAACTTATTTAGGTTATCAGCGACTCAGCCAAAGCTATTCTCAATCCGAGTTTCAAGCACCGATTATTTCTTTGAGCTTCCAGAGACTCCTTTTTTGGCATCATAAGCCTGTATGAGCCTGTCCGTTAGATCCGACCCCTTTGCAGCATATATGACCCCACCCTCGGTTTTCTCAACTATTAGTGTATATCCCTCGGAATCCCCTATCTGCTGCACCACACTCTCAAGCTCGGTCAGTATTCTCTGTGTAAGCTCAAAATCCCGCTTCTGAAGCTCGTCACGAAAGTCATCGCGCGTTCTATTAAGGTCTTTTTCCATCTTATCAAGTTCATCGGCCCTCTGCTTTCTTGCACTCTCGTCCATGACGGTAGCCTTAGAGATAAAGTCCTGTTTCATACGGTTGAGGTCGGTAGTTCTCTGCTCAATTATCCTTCTTTTGTCTTGAAACTCCTTTTCAAAAGCGGCTTTAGCGGATTTGCCAGCCTGAGATTCCCTTATAACACGCTGAAGGTCTACATAACCCACCTTTCCCGCCACCGTTTGAGCATACGAAAGCCCCGATGCTCCGAGTATCAAGCTCATTACCATTACCAAAACGATCTTCATTTCTTCTTGCCTCCTTAATTAAAATAAAGTTCCTACTGTAAACTGTATTTGATACGATTTCGTTTCCGGAGGGGTGTTTCCTATTGGAAATCCCAACTCAAGCCTAAGCGGTCCTAGTGGAGAGAGCCATCTTATTCCAAAGCCAACGTCTTTCAAGAGGTCGTTAGGATTTAGGGTAAAGTTCTGATTATCGTTAAATACATTTCCTATGTCGAAGAACACAAGCCCCTTAAAACCTACCTGAGGTATTAACGGAAATATATATTCGGCTGTGCCAACAACCTCCTGGGTTCCACCTATGAATACAATATTCCCATTATCCGAAGGGACGAAGGGGCTTACCCTTCTAAAACCAAAACCCCGCAAATCGTCAGGACCTCCCAGGAAAAATCTTTCGGCAACGAAGAGGTTATTTCCCGTATTCCTCTGGTCAATTACCCCATATTGAGCGGCAACTGAAAACACGGTCTTAAACAAAAAGGGGAAGAAAAACCTTGTTGATGCTGTGCCTCTTACAAAGTCAGTATTGCCGCCAAGGGGACCGCCTGCAAATTCTATATTGGCTCTGCTTATGTTGCCGCTTGTCGGATCCAACAAATTATTTCTGGAATCCCATATAAGACCAAACCCAACGCTGCTTACATTAGAAGGGCCTTCCGTGATCAAAAGCTCGGCATCCCCGGCTACGTTGGTTATATCCACGTGTTCGAACCTGTACGCAAGCCTGCCGCTTAAATGGCTAATAATGTATCGGCCGAAGCTTGCACTACCTCCGAATGAACTCCTATTGAAGTCTACAAAATTCCTCTGAGTGTCGAACCCCAGAACCTCAAAGGTATAGTTGGTACCAAGAAAATGAGGGTCCTGGTAATCGGCTAAAAAAAGCCTTGTAACACCGCCTATTTGGGCAGACAAAGATACCGTCTTTCCAAACCCAAATAGGTTTGACTCTTGAATTTGAGCAGCAAAAATAAATGTCTCAATAGAGCTAAATCCTCCGGCTATACTGAAAAATCCGGTGGGTTTTTCCTTTAGTTTAACGTTTACATCGAGCTGATCATCCGTGCCGGGAACCCGGTTTGTTGTAACTTCCAAGTTGTCCTCAAAATACCCAAGCCTAAAGACTCGGGGTTTTATCTCTTGAATCTTCGTTGCGCTATAGAGTTGCTGCTCCTGTATGGGGATTTCTCTTCTTATCACTTTATCGCGGGTTCTTATGTTTCCCGTTATGTCTATGTTCCTTATGTGTACCTCTTTTCCCTTCTCAAGATTGTAGGTTATGTTGACGGTAAGGTTATCCTTATCCACTTTGAAATCAGGAGACACGTTTGCGAAGGCGTATCCTTTGTCGCCGTAGAACGTGGTGAGTTTTGAAATGTCCCCTGCGAGAACGCTTCGGCTAAATGGCTTGCCGATTTTAAGCCCAAATAGTTTCATCAACTCCCCTTCGGGCTCAATCAAATCCCCTTTGAGCTTAATGTCGCCAACCTTGTACTGACTTCCCTCTTCAATCCTGTACGTAACAACGAAACCCTTTCTTTTTTCGTTATACGCGATTTCAGGCTTACTCACCTTTACATCTATGTACCCGTTATCGAGGTAAAGCTCTCTGATTCTCTCTGAGTCTCTTTCCATCTCTTCCTGCTTATAAAGACCCCTGCCCGTGATAAAGGTGAGAAACCACTTGGGCTTAATTGCCAAAACATTCTTTATCTTTTTTGTGCTTAAAGCTTTATTTCCTACAAACACTACCTCTTTCACATAAGCCTTACTTCCTTCTTTTATCTCAAACGTAACGCCGACCGTACCTTCCCCTTTTGGTTCAATCTCATAGTTTACTTCAGCCGCGACAAAGCCCTTATCCAAGTAGAGCTTCTTTATCGCCTCTGCGCTCATCTTTACCTTTTCAAGCTCGATTATCTTCCCTTCCTTTATCTCTATGACCTTTGTAAGGTCCTTGTTCTTTATCTTCTTGTTCCCCCTTACCCTTACGTCGACGACAACGGGTTTTTCCTTGACGTTATAAACAAGCACCAATCCTTCGGGCGTCCTTTCTATCTCGGCAGATACGTCTTCAAAAAAACCGAGTTTATAGAGATTCTTTATGTCCTTCCTTACGGTCTCAGCCGAAAGCGGCTCGCCCACCTTTGAAGATACGTTAATTCTAATAAGCTGGGTTTCGATCCTTCTATTGCCTTTGACCTCAATTCTTATAATGTTGTCTTCTCCAAATACGAGACCTGAAAAAGAGAATGTTGCAAATAAAGCGACAAGGGTCTCGAGCAGTATATGCGATATATTAATTTTCATCTACTATTTTTCCGTCCGAGAGTCTGATTCTTCTGCCGAGCCGCTCAGCCACCGCCGGATTATGTGTAACCAAAACCAATGTAATCTCCTCTTCCTGATTGAGGTTGAGAAATAAATCCATAACCGAGTTCCCCGTCTCTAGATCCAGATTTCCTGTAGGTTCATCCGCCAAAATCACCCCGGGCTTGAGTATTACGGCCCTTGCAATTGCAACCCTCTGCTGCTCTCCACCTGAAAGCTCTCCGGGTCTGTGATCGAGTCTATCCCTAAGTCCTACCCTTTCAAGAATATTCGTAGCCAGATCTTTTGCCTCTTTTGCCTCTATTCTTTGGATTAAAAGAGGCATCATTACATTCTCAAGCGCGCTAAACTCTGAAAGCAGATAATGAAACTGAAAAACAAACCCTATCTCCCGGTTTCTAAATGTCGCAAGCTCATCGTCGCTTCGGCGAAATACATTCTCTCCCGAATAGAGCACCTCTCCACTCGTCGGACGGTCAAGGGTTCCAAGTATATGAAGGAGTGTGCTCTTACCCGACCCTGACATGCCCACTATTCCTAGAGTCTCGCCTTTTTTAATCACAAGGTCAATCCCCTTTAGTGCAGCTACCCTGCTGCCATCCGTCTCAAACACCTTCGAGAGACCTTTTACCTCAATAACCCCTTCACTCATACCTAAGTGCCTCTACGGGGTCTTTGCGCGATGCCTGATAAGATGGATATAAAGTTGCCAAAAAACACACGAGCAGGCTGAATGCCGCCACTCCTATAAAATAGAGCGGTTCAATTTTAACTGGAAACTCGGAAACAAAATAGACCTCTGGATCAAATGGAATAAGATGCCTTATGGCATCAGATGTCTTCACCAAGTAGCAGATTCCATATCCGGCAAACGTCCCAAGCAGGGTTCCGACAAGCCCTATAACCATCCCGTCGGTTATAAAGATTCTCATAATCCCTCTTTTTGTCGCCCCCATTGCACGAAGTATTGCAATGTCTCTTCCCTTTTCCATCACAACCATAGTAAGGGTGCTCACAATGTCAAGCGCCGCAACGAGTATTATTAGACCAAGAAAGATCGCAATTGCAATCCTCTCAAGGCGAAGTGCCCGAAATAGACTCTTGTTTACCTCCTCCCAGTTTCTCGCGTAAAACGGAAAACCGAGCTTGTCCGTAATCTCATCGCCAATCTGCTTTGCCCTGTATACATCCCTAACTTTGGCTTCAATCCCCGTGATTTTCCCATTCATATCAAAAAAATCCATCGCGTCTTTCAGGGATACGTAAGCAATTGAGGAATCGTATTCAATCATTCCATAATCGAAAAGCCCTACAACCTCAAATCTCTTTATCTTTGCTTGAGGACCAAACGGACCAACCTTACCAAATGGGGATACGAGATTCACCAGGTCTCCTACGGAAACCCCCAAATTTGCGGCAAGTTCCCGCCCTATGATTAAAGGAGGCTTTCCCGACTTGGTGTTTTCACTGAGTTTCGCTATTAGATCATGGCCGATTTTGCTCAGTTCCTCATCTTTAACCCTTTCCTTTTTTTCTTTTCCTCTTCCAACAGTGCCTCTTCCCAACGCTTCCTCTATGTTTGTGACGGTCCCTGCATTTTGAGGGTCAATTCCTCTCACGACTGCACCGATGACGTTGGTTTCACCGACGAGCATTCCTTGACCATAGATAAACGGGCTTGTCCCCACTACACCAGCGAAATTTGCAACCTCGGCTCTTATTTTATCATAGTCCTTTATAGGACCGTCGTAGCTCAGTACCACAAGATGAGAGTTTACGCCCAAGATTTTGTCCTTAAGTTCCTCTTCAAACCCTCTCATTACGGCAAGAACAACGTTTAACGCCATAACGCCCATAAATACACCGAGAATAGATATAAGCCCTATAATTGATATAAACGTCTGCCTTCTTTTCGATCTCAGATATCTGAGTCCTATAAAAAATTCGTATTTCATTCGGGTCTAAGGTGGGGAAAGAAGATCACTTCCCTTATAGAAGGAGAATTTGTGAGGAGCATAACAAGACGGTCAATCCCAACTCCGGCCCCCGCAGTAGGAGGCATTCCATACTCAAGCGCTGATATAAAATCCTCATCCATCTCGTGGACTTCCTCCTCACCCCTGGATTTAAGGTCGAGCTGATTGAGAAATCTCTCTTTCTGGTCAATTGGATCATTAAGCTCAGAAAATGCGTTTGCAACCTCTCGCCCGGATATATAGAGTTCAAACCTATCCGTAATTGCAGGGTTTGAGCTGTTTTTCCTTGCAAGAGGAGACACATCGATCGGAAATCCGAAAACAAAAGTCGGATTAACAATCTCAAGACCAATCAGGCGCTCAAATATCTCGGTTATTGCCTTTCCTCTAATTCTCCTATGATCAATGCCGAAAGAGGTGGCCCTTTTAAAAAGCGCCTCATCATTATTTAAAACCTCCTCGCCGAGTGCGCTCTTGAGAGACTCGATAATGTTAATTCTCTTCCAGGGACGCATCATGTTTATATTCGCATTTTGATACGTAAATTCAAGCACGCCGAGAACGCTTTGCGTGACAAAGCATATAAGTTCTTCAATTAAATCCATCAAGTCCTCATAAGTAGCATAGGCATGATAAAGCTCGAGCATTGTAAATTCCGGATTATGCTGAGTGGATATTCCCTCATTCCTGAAATTCCTACCGATTTCATAGACCCTCTCAATCCCGCCGACCACGAGCCTTTTTAGATAAAGCTCAGGAGCGATTCTCAAAAAGAGTTCCATGTCGAGCGCGTTGTGATGGGTTTTAAACGGCTTTGCTGCAGCTCCGCCCGCGATTGGATGGAGAACCGGTGTTTCTACCTCAATAAAACCCCTCTCATCAAGAAACTGTCTTATGAGTTTTATGGTCCTCGTTCTTTTAAGAAAAACCTCTTTTATCTCAGGGTTGGAGATTAAATCCAGATAACGCTGCCTGAATCTGGTTTCCACGTCCTTTAGTCCGTGCCATTTCTCAGGTAGTGGGCGCATCGTTTTGGTGAGGAGTTTAAAGTCCTTGACATTAACGGTAAGTTCGCCGGTTTTTGTCTTAAACAGGTCTCCTTTAATTCCAATAAAGTCCCCAATATCAATAAATCTCTTAAAGAATTTCAAATTCTCATCGCCCACAATGTCTCTGCGTATGTACCCTTGAATCTTTCCAGTTCTATCCATGATGTGAAAAAATGCGCTTTTCCCAAAATCCCTGAGGGCTATAACCCGCCCGGCAAAGGAGAATTCCTGTGATAAATTTTTCAGTTCCTCTTCAGAAAGGTCTCCATAGGAAGATAAAACCGTCCCGGATTCGTGGAGAGGTTTAAAATCGTTCGGAAACGGGTCTACACCCAGACTCCTTAGTTCCTTTAGCTTTTCCCTTCTCTGCTCTATGAGTTCATTTTCCATAATTTGATATTTGCTCTACTTAAAGGAGAAATTGTCATGGATTGGAAATAACCCATTACCACACGGGTCGTACGGGCAGGTTACAATGTTTTATCATCCTCAAGAATTATATACGTTGCGGTCGCTTTTGCAATAAGCCTTTCTCTATTTGAAATATCTATTTCAACCGGGATTATTCTTTTTCCTTTCCTTATAATTCTTGCCTCAGCTTCCGTCATGCCATCTTTGACAGGAAGTAGAAAATTTATTTTCATCATCAAAAGGCATCACAGTTTTGCATAGCCCTCATCCATTTCAATGACTTCTATCCCCAGCACATTCCAAAAAGGCGGTGGCGGAAACGGCAGTTTAATTTCTTTTTTCCTGTATAAGTCGGCCATGAGTTACTACCGCTATCGAATTTTAAAACTCATTATATCAGATAAACACTCAATAACCTTACCCACTTATTCTAAAGTGAGATCACTTTCCCAAGTCCATCAGTTTAAACAAATCGCTGAACGCTGGAGTTAGACAGAAAAAATGATACAACACAGGTGTGAAATGATAATTCGATTTTCTCTGTGTTGGCCGTGGTAAATTGCTTTTCATTTACTGTCTCTTCCAAAGACGCTAAAAACAAGAAAGCCAATCAAACAAACTCCCCCCGCCGTAAGATACATAATGTGAAACCCCCAAAACTGGGCAACTAAACCATAAATAAAAGAACCCAACATCCCACCCAGGGTAAAAGCCACACTGCATATCGCAAACGCCCTGCCCCTTTCGGCAACAGGAGAGAGATCAATTACGAGGGCATAGATTGAGGGATAGACAAGCCCGTGGCTCAGCCCAAAAATAATCCCGGTCTCTACAAAATGAGCCACTCTTGATACAAAGCCGATCCCTATAATACTAAGAGAGAAGAAAAGGAGGGCGGGCGTAGCAGCCCTTTTTTTTCCAAACCTGTCGGGAATCCAGCCACCCAGGATTCTAATGGCAAGAGCAGAAACCGTATAAGCTATAAAGAATATGTCAAAGGCCTCAATTTTTATATCCTTCGCAAACACGGGAATGAATGTCAGTGTCGGAATAAAACCTGAGCCTGACATCATAAGCGTGAACGCAGAGACTAATACACCCTTCCGAAAGAGCGTAGTTAAAATCCCCTTTTCTTCTATATTTCCCCTTGTCTTAACAGGCTCTCTTATAAAGAGGGCAACGAGAAAAGAGAGAAAACCGAATATAAAAACTGTTAGAAAAAAGGGATGAAAGCCATAATTCTCTACAATACGTTTTCCCACAAAAGGGGCAAGGGCATAATTGACAATCGTAAACACGCCGAATAACCCTAGCGCTTGGCTTCTTTTCTGTACGGGAGCAACGTCCGCTGTGAGTGTTCCCGCAGGTATAAAACAGAGGGAAAAAGCGGCGCCGTGTAAAATCCTCAGGAGCAGAAACAGAAAATTAAGCGTATTAAGATATGCAAATGGAAAGGTGCTGAGTGCCATGATAAGTCCGCCAAGGGCAAGGAACCATTTTCTTCCTAATCTGTCTATTAATATCCCCACGGCAGGGGTCGTAAAAATGGTGCTAAATCCGGCGGCGCCCATGATGAATCCTATATCGGATTCGCTTCCACCGAGTTCTTTTATGCGAAGGGGCAGGAGGAGAAACGAATGGAAATTGAAGAAAAAAATAAACCCTGAGAGCGTAACAAGAATAAACTCCCGGTTGAGAATTGACCCCTTCTCTTCTTTGACAACCTCATCTAATCCATTTGGATATTTAGCCACTAGGGTCTATTGATATAAACTAGAATGGAACTAGGGTCAAGAAATCGATCTTTTAAATATTATTAAAGGGAGAACTATAATGACAATTCTTAAATCCGCTTTTCTTTTCGTCGTCGCAGGGCTATTTGAGATTGGAGGCGGATATCTGGTCTGGCTCTGGCTAGGGGAATCAAAGGCACTTTTACTCGGTGTTCTGGGTGGTCTCGTTCTATTTCTCTATGGAGTTGTTCCGACCTTTCAAACCGCCCATTTCGGAAGAGTCTATGCCGCTTATGGAGGCGTTTTTGTAGTTCTATCCATACTCTGGGGATGGCTGATTGATAAAAAGAATCCAGATACCTTCGACTTGATAGGCGGATTAGTTGGCCTAGTAGGCGTCGTAATTATCATGTGGTGGCCAAGAACATAAAAACTATCGAGTACGCGATCGCTCCTATTATTGGAAAAGCAGAAGATAAAGCTACAAGCTTTGAAAATTCTTTTGAACCTAGAAGAAGGGCAATTCCTGCTTTTGAAATTGTATTAATACAGGCCGCAATCACTATACCGAAAGTGGCAATCCTCGCCGTTATTTCTCCACGAGCAAGCTCGGCAAGTGAAACTGTTGGAGCATTGAGGCTTGCAATCCCGCCAAGGGCAGATGTAGCATAGACGCCGCTTACACCGAGATATTTGTTCCCAAGTGTCGTAAGAAAGATTATAAAGGCAAAAAAAACCCCAAACTTTAGCGCAGGGCTAAGTGTAAAAGGGCTTTTGAGATTAATCATCTCTACCTCTTTTTCTACCTTAATTCTTCTCCACAAGAAAAAAGCACCTATCATTCCCAAGATAAACATAATAGCCATAGGAAGCATTACCCCATCCACTATAGCCCTGTTTACGATATAAACCAGTATTACTATTTTCAAAAATGCCATTGATGATGCGAGTGCGGAGGAAAAGGCTAAAGAGTTGGTGATTGTCCCCTCCTCTTTACTCTCCCTTGAAGCATTTAAAACCAAAGCTGTACTCGATACAATTCCACTCAGAAGTCCAATTATTGCAATTCCTTTTCTCGGCGCCAGAAGCTTCATAACTACATACCCCACAAATTCAACACCTGATACAATCACCACAATGAGCCATATCTCATAGGGATTAAAAAATCCAAAATAAACATTTTTGGGAAGAAAAGGAAGAATCACAAAGGCGATTATTGCAAACTTAAGTGTAGCATAAAATTCCTCATCAGTAATACGACCTAAAAATGAGTGAGCGGGTTTCTTAGTATAGAGGATAACAGTCGTAAAAATCGCAAGTACAACCGCAACCAGACGATATTCGGTTATACAAAGCGCCCCGTAGAGGAAGGTAAGAATAGCAGTGACCTCCGTAGTTGTCCCTACATCCATCTCTCTTTTCGATGTTATAATGTATGCCGTTGTAACGAGTAAGATAAAACCGAAAAACGAAGCTACGAAAAATACCCTTCCAAAATAGTTTACAAAATGGAGGGAAAGAGCACCAAGAAGAGATATAAGAATAAAAGTCCTTATTCCGGCGAAGGATGTCTTCTCCTCCACTCGTTGACGAACTCTGGCAATTCCCCTTTCAGCTCCGATAAGAGCACCCAGAGCAAGGGCAATCAAGAGATGTTCCAAGAGTCTTAGGTTTTCCGACACAGTCTAAGTATAACTGGAATCGGCTTTAGAGAATGAGAAATAGAAGGGAATAAGTTAGATGCAAGAAATGACAATAGATTTCAATTAGAAAATACCACCTTCCCGCCGACTATGGTGTAGAGAACGCATCCTGAGAGTTTCCATCCATGAAACGGGGTGTTTTTCCCCTTTGATCGAAATTTTTCTCTATCAACCGTAATGGTTCTATTTGGATCAAATACAACAACATCGGCAACGGTTCCTATCTTTAATGTTCCCCTGTCGCTTTTGATTATTTGAGCGGGAATAAATGTAAGCTTCCTTATTATTTCGGGAAGGGTTAAGACTCCGTCTTCGACCAACTTGAGCGCGAGGGGAAGGGCAGTTTCAAGCCCGGAGATTCCAAATGGGGCTAAGTCGAACTCGACCTTTTTCTCATCCTCAGTATGGGGTGCGTGGTCTGTTGCAATCACATCTATCGTGCCGTCTTTTAATCCCTCTCTTATCGCCTCCATGTCCTCTTTGGTTCTTATAGGAGGGTTTACCTTAACGTTTGTATCATATCCGAGGACAGCTTTATCGGTGAGTGTAAAGTGGTGGGGCGTTCCTTCCGCGGTTACATTCGCTCCGCGCCTTTTTGCATCCCTTATAAGTCGGACTGCGCCTGAAGTTGAGACATGCGCTATGTGGAGATGCGCCCCCGTAAGTTCCGCAAGGGTTATATCGCGTGCAACGATTACCTCTTCAGAAGCACTAGGAATTCCGCGAAGCCCAAGCATAGACGAGGTTAATCCCTCATTCATTACGCCGCCTGATGAGAGATTTATATCCTCAGCGTGAGATATAATGGGAATGCCAAAAGCCTTTGCGTATTCCATCGCGTATCGCATGACTCTCGAATTCATTACAGGTCTTCCGTCATCCGAGATTGCCACGCAGCCCCCTTCCCACATCTCTCCAATCTCGGCGAGCGTCTCTCCTTTTTGTCCTTTTGTTATGGCTCCTACCGGAAACACGTTCACTATTCCCTCGGTTCTGGCTTTAAGAAGTATGTATTCCGTAACAGACGCGTTGTCGTTTACCGGGTTAGTATTAGGCATGCATACAACAGACGTAAAGCCGCCTGCTGCTGCTGCGGCGCATCCCGTGCGTATTGTTTCCTTATGCTCAAAACCGGGTTCCCTTAGATGGACGTGCATATCTATAAATCCTGGAGAGACGATCTTTCCCGAAGCGGGAATTATTTGGATGCTTGAATCCCTTTCTAATTCTTCCGTATCCGGAGGATAGCCCTTAATCTTTCCGTCTTCCATAAAGAGGTTCCGCACCCCATCCATTCCTTGGGAGGAGTCTATGATCCGGCCGCCTTTTATCAGTATCTTCATCCATTCCCTCGTAACTATTTATTAGCCGCTAAGACACAAAGGAGGAATATAAGTTTAGGTTTGCTCATCAATTTGAACGTGCCGACAATTAAAACTATAGTGAACCTTGTCGAACCAATGATTTTAAAAGAATTGTTCTATTCTTGGTGCCTTCATGTCTTTGTAGTTGAACATTTAGTTTCCTCCCGAAGCAACAAGATAGAGCATTGCCATCCTGACCGCGATTCCATTTGACACCTGATTAAGAATCACGGAATGAACATCGTCTGCCACCTCCGATGATAGTTCAACTCCTCTATTTATAGGTCCGGGATGCATGACAACAACGTCTTCTTTTGCGAGTTTTAGCCTCTCGCGCGTCAGTCCGTAGAACCGCGAATACTCCCTTAGAGACGGAAAAAGCCCGGACTCCTGCCTTTCCTTCTGAATGCGGAGCATGATTACGACATCCGCTCCTTCAAGGGCACTGTCAAGGTTGTAGTAGACTTTCACATCC
>JBLNAE010000203.1:0-4950 GCA_050259195.1 Ignavibacteriales bacterium | reverse complement strand
TGGATTTTAGAATAAAAAACGAAATAAAAATCCTTCGCGTGAGGCTTTTATTACTTTCATGAAATCTTCATGAATAGCTCCGCAGACTGGACGACGTTAGAACCTGTATTATGTCAAGACTGGCAGGGCTTGATATTTTCATTGCAAAACTCACCGACAATATCCATGGGGATTGCCGCCTAAGATAATGATACGTTGTACAAATTTATAGTTTTATACACATCAGGTCTAGGGGTACACTGAACCCATATATGGGTCTGCCAGTTTTCATCTCTTGCAAACCTAGACCTTAAATTTTCCTATAAATTTCCTTTTTCTACAATTCGTAGTTAAGCTTTCCCGCTCTCTATACTTACTTAAATAATTGTATCATTGAGGAGGTGGAGCTATGCCTTTATTAATAAACAAGATGGGTTCGAGTAAATAGAGATCATCCTCAAAAATTCCACATCCTCTTAATATGGCCTTACGGATTTTAGTTTTCAGATCACAATCAGAATCAGATGAACATCCACATCGACTTCTCTTAGTACTGTCTTTTGAAAAATAAACAGGGCGTGTGTAAAGTTCTAAATGAACGTGGGCATTCCAGCCTCCCTTTGGGTATTCGAGGGTTCCTATGATGTCTCCAGCTTTAAGTTTTTGACCTATTTTAAGTTCAGGGTTAGGATCTACATGACAGTAAATTGAAGTATAGATCTTATTCGAACTGTTATTGGGGAGATGATAGACTACCAACGGGCGGCATTCAAGAGTTAAGTGCTCGTCGATATTGTATGTTCTCTGGCCATCATATATACCGTCAGATATAACGTGAACCGGAATTTTCCTCCCTTTCAAACGACTTCTGGAGATGCCCAGATCATGCCCCCTATGTATACCAAGATATCTTTCCCTCCACCCTCCGTTTTGATGACCAATAAGTGTAGGACAAAAGGCTCCTCCTAAATCAATTATCTTGCCTTCTGGAACTTCATTCGATCTTAGAGGAAGCTCCCATTTAAGTCCAAGATCGTCACTTTGATATGGTGAATGCGATGGAATTATCCCAGTTTGATAGTACAATTCAAAGGGCTTTCTCGAACCCTCCTCGGAAGGATACCAACTAGGCTTAATGTTAGCTATTGTAAATGTTTGATCACTCTGGTCTGTAATTTCCCAGCGATTATTTATCGAGTTGCCAAGAAATATACGTGATGATGTGGTTGGTATATTTGGAATAGTCCATGAAAAAGAAGAAGTAGTAGCCGAGAGAGGACCCGCTATCCGTTGCCAACCATTATTATACAAATAGTATATAAAGATGCTTCCAGCCGGATTTAGGTTAGATGATGTCCACGAAATAGTTTGTGTGCTTCCGACTGCCCAGACCTCTCCCCCGTTAGGAGAAATGACGGAAATGCTGGGAGAAGAAGTACCAGCACTAATTGTAATTGATAACTCAAATATTGCTTGAGTGTGGCTTACAACCTTGCTCCAATAACCAAGCCCAACATCACCGAAAGCTGACAGGGTGGTGCCGTCTTTCATCCTCGTTACTGAAGATGTATTAAGCACACTTCCATCTTTTGAACCCACAATCTCAAAATCTGCCCCAGTCTGATTCTCTCTTGGAATTCCGAGGACGGCAGTAAGACCATTGCCGTCCACAACCCCTATGACCTCATAACCGCTTATCGGCCGGTCGGATGTAACTTTAAGAGCAGCGGTCTTAATAGGAATGATACCCTTCATATTTTCTGAGGTCATAAAGTGAGTCACTCCTGAAGGAAGGGTTACGTTCTCAACAACCCCAAGGGATTTTTCCGAAGCATCAAATGCCTCTACGGTAACAGAGGTGGGAATATTTCCAGGGTTTAAGATGCCAACTGTTGTCCAAAGTTCTAAATCTCCTCCTTTTGTAGTAATTGGGAAAGACCACCCCTTACGGGTAGTTGTAAGGGCGGGTAAACCTACCAGGTCACCTTCAGGGAGGTCTACAAGCTGAACACCAACGATCGGTTCATCTGAAATAACTTCTATAGTTGAAATGCTATTAAGGTTTTGGCTACTAAAGAGGTCTCTTGCATTAAAGGTTATACTATCCCCTTGGGGGAGAGCGGATAGAGTTTTATTATCTATCAAACGGCCATGGGCATCCAAGGCTATAACTTTTATATCTATAGGAGAAGAGTCAATATTTAGCAGGGTAATGTCCTTAAATGATATATCCCCATCGGCTAAGGTTGGGAAATCAAGCTGGGTTGAAGGCTCTTTAATGGCTGGGATGGACTCTAACTTTTTGCCATCTACGGTTTCTATAAGGGCTGTGTCTGAGATATTTCCGTTGGTATCAATTCTTAGTGACTGGCTTCCAGGCAATAGCTTTTCCGTTTCAATGGACTTAGTTTCCCTCATATTAAGGCTGATAGTGTTGGAAGCCTCTTTTACAGACCGCCGACTCGAACCATTAGAGAATAGCTTAACATCAACTATCTTACCATCCAGGTTCGCAATATTTATGTTTGTCTCCCAGCCCTTATCAGTTCGGAGGTAAGGGAAATACAGGGTGCTGGAGTTCGTTACATTCGATTCTTCTGATTTGTTCACCCCTTCCTGAGAACGTGTAGTTGTCAAAAGCGACAAAGCAATGAGAAGGATGAAAACACTAAGTATCACGCGGGCTACATCGCATGATTTGGCACTGCTGTTCTGGGAGCCGCAGTAAGAAAGGGCGATCCAGAGAATCGAGTATACCAAATACCGGATTCTGTGCTCTTTTATATCTTTGCCCTTCCTTTTTCCTGCAACTTACTTTGCACTGCCCTTGCTGAGTGAATCAAGAAATGCCCTGTTTGCAACTGTTTGGCATTGAATCTGGGAATTTACGTTCTGATTTTTGTATTTCTCCTGGCATTGGGTATAGATACAGGCCGCTACCTGGCTCCCGCCCTCCTTATGATGTGATTGATAACACTTATGCCCTATTGATTTATCGGATCGGGCCATGGCCTGAGTTGAAAGAGTAACGGCAAATGCCAGGATGACAAGGGGCAAGAGTTTTCTCATCCCATTTACCTCCTTCCTACACTTGGTTATTAATACTATATCCAAAAGACAACGATGCAAAGTTTGGGGATTCAAAAATAAAAGAGGACGATAAGAAACATACCGTCCTTATGGGAATTCATTTAACAAAATCCATCTTCATGGCTTCACTTCCAAAACTACCCCTCCTGTGTTTTCTCGATTCTCTCTTCTAGTCTGTGCGCCATTTTTATAAAGTCTCTCGAAGATCACCATTGGTATGTGCTTGCATATGTGCTCATTTACAAACCTGTCATGGCATGAGCCGATGGTCAAACATGTTGATGAGGGTGTGTCTGACCTTCGCCGTATGTTTGAGAGACAACTAAAGATTCCCTATAAATATTGGCTTAAACCACTGACAGCAATCCATAAGGCAGGTTCTCCTCATTTGGTTTTACACCTTAATCCCTGTATTCCTATGTTTAGAGCGAAGAGATATATTTCTTTGGTATTGTAACTACAACGTAAGATTTGAACTGCCGAAACTTAGTACCTAATCGTTGTAATGTTGTAGTAAAATTAGCAATTTTTGATTATCACTGATTTATAAGAGATTAAATCCTATTACACTCAACTAATTGAATACAAATTTAACTTTTAAAAACTAAGTAATATCGATTTACTATGTTTCTGCCCCTTAAGGGCAGACACCTTAATGAGAAACTATAGAACTACCAAAGACCATTTCCTGAGACGTTTCCACAACTGCCTATCTCATCTAGATATTTCGGTTACTTTCTTAAATTGCACATCCAATCGCCTTTCGGTTACATTTCTTCCTGCAGAAAGAAATTCCCCTACGAATAAGTTCAGAAACATATGAGACGAAAGTAGGTAAAAAAAGAGGGGTACAATACAGCTAGGAGGTGCCCCTTTCAACGGGCAGGATACGCACGCAGAAAGATTGTATCACCGCGTCCGACCAGCGTGTAGACAGTACCGTCCCCAGCGATTGCAGGCGAGCCCGCGGGCGGCGTAGAGGCCGCCGAAACCTCTGCCGACGATGACGACACGTGGGAGATGCGCGTGTGACACCCGCTCACGATTCTCATGTGACGTATCCATACGCTCTCCTGTCACGACTCCCGGCTGTGCACACCCCTGCCAGAGGCGCTCGAATCGAGGAATGTCCCCTCGCGCAGCTCCTCGAAAGCGTGCCGGGGCTGCTCCTGCGTGTTCATCATGATCGGGCCGTACCAGGCGACGGGCTCCTCGAGCGGCTTTCCCGACACGGTGCCTCGGCCCGGTTTCATATGACGAATGTGGGTTAACTTGTTAACTGACATGAGCCACGGCGGCGTCAACGATCCACTCCAACGGTCGTGGCTGAAAATTCAGTTCGCGTTTTGCCTTGGCATTCGATACGCCTCGCATCTGAGTCCCGTAGTAAACCGCATCCGCACCACCATCCCTTTTCAGAGCATCCTCAACTGATACCTGCGGCGGTGGTGGAGCATTCAGCCATCGAGCAAACGCAGGGAGCCATTCGCGCACCGCTAAAGGTTGATCATTCGCAATCAGATAAATCCCAGGATTGCCTTGCTCTGCTGCTGCAACGGTGGCAATCGCCGCGTCCTCAATGTGTAACCACGACCAAACGCCTTCGCCATTCCCGATGATCGGGAACTGTTGTTGTCGCACCTGTTGGGCAACATCGCCATCGGGGTTGAACCAGGTGCCGGGTCCATAGAAGAAGCCATAACGCAGGGAAATCCCTTCTATGTTGGGATTTCCTAGTAAGTGATGCTCAAGCTCAGTTACTACGCGGGCATCTGCTGCAACCGCAGGCGAGGCATCAAATGCTAGAGGCGTTTCTTCATCGGCCAATCCAGGACCAGGAACCGCCCAGAATGCGATCGACTGCCTCAGGTAACGCCGCAC